>JBAXWR010000209.1:0-12679 GCA_037128295.1 Mariniphaga sp. | reverse complement strand
TTCGTCAACCCCCAAAGAGAGGTTTATTTCTCCATCTGGCAATACAGTCTCGTTTAGCGAAGTCGTTCCCACCAATTTCTGATCGAAGAAAACCCCAATCGAACCGGTCAGCAAAGGGAATTGGAATGGATTTTTCATCGTAGCCTTCAGAAAAGCATTCTGAATGAGTTTTGGAACTGTGTAATAAGTCATTGTGGCATCAGCATTTGATGTAGCAACGGAAACCCTGTGGGGTTGACCATCAGAAACGATGTCCACTTTTCGGGGTAGGACAAAACTAAATGAGGTATTCTCCTCGTTAATCTCAGTCTTTTTAAACAGGTTGACATCTTCCTGAACCTCTTCACGTTGCATTAATAATTCGGGGCGGGGTGCTGCGCTCATTTGTTCAGACTTTCTGATTGATTTCGTCATGTAAGCCCTTGGTGTATAAATATCAAGATACCATCCTGAAAGTTCGGGTGTGTTTCCGTAAACAAATGGACGGGCTGTCGAGATTTCAAGATTTGCCCCGATCCAATCTTCGCCTGTCGATTGCCAGATAGATGCGAAATAGTTAAAATCAATCTTTGATGTGGCATAATCGGCTTTGGCTTCATATTGGGGCATCCAACCCGCCGCAGTTGCAAGGTAAGTGAAACCGAATTTCAGTCCGCTTTTTTCGGAACCTGAAATCAAATGGATCACGATACTTTTGCTTTTGTTCTTTTCCGAACCGAGATTGCCCATCTCCTTTTCTAATGCCACCTTTTCTTCATTGAGTTTTTTTAATTTCAGCTCGATTGTCACCCTCCTGTCAAGGTTAGCAGAAAGCGATTTTTCCAGAAATTTGGTATGGACCTCCATATCGGTAATTGTTACCTTTTGACTTTGGGGAAATGGGTTTACCTTATTCAGGAACTCATTCAAACTGTTGATCACTGAAATCTGGTTTGTCCCATCCTTGATCTGATCGTTCAGCTCATTTACCTTTGTTTGAAGTTTTTGTAATTCAGGTTGTTCTGTTTTGCTTAGGAAGGTCTCTTCTACAGCTACTTCCGAAATTCCAAGATCCCCTTGCCCCATTAAATTCACCTGAACCGATTGGTCCACCAGGTTAGAAGTGATACCTGATATCCTGATGATATTTTCCCCACGTTTAACTATAGCAGTCGCTTCCTTGGTAATCATGGCTTTATCGGTAAATACCACAATTTTCTGAAGCTTACAGACTGGTGTAACTTCTGTTTTCTGGGCTATAACCGGCAGAGTAATCAAAAAAGCCAACAGGATAAAAATCAATGACTTTAAGTCTAAATGCTTTTTCATGATTGAGTATTTTGTTTTACAATTAAATAATTATTGGATTTTTGCAATGTTGTGGTTTGCAATGAATTTATTCAGAATGACATATGGTTTATTTGGATCGATTTTGGCTTCTTTTAAAGTGAAGGTAAACTGCTCTTTACTTTCCATCATCTTACAATTATCGGGTCTGATTCTTATTATTGTCAGGTTTTCCCCCTTGATCTCAAATTTAAAATCACTTTTTTGGGTACAACCCGAACTGACAACAACGAGTGTCACTTCCCCTTTTTCGTAATCAAAGGTTATTCCCAAAAGTTTCTCTGGATTTCCACATTTTGCTAATGGACTAACTATGAATACAGTCAGAATACATAGAATAAATGTTTTCATTTTTAATATCTGTTTTAAATTTTACCGCCGACGTATATAAATGAATACCATAATGCCCAGGAAAACGATAATGAGTACAACGATTTCGATCAAACCAAGTCCAAAATGGGGCGCAAGAGCAGTGCCTGGAGTTTTGTATTTTGAACTGCATAAAAGAAAATGCCCCAAATTGAAAGACCCATTTCATCGTATTATATTTTATCTTTTTCCTATTTTAAACTTTTTTAGCAAATTGAATTTTAATTACTTCCTTTTCCCAAAAATATTCAGAAATTTAAGGAATAAATTGATAAAGTCGAGGTACAAGGTCAATGCACCTATAATAGCTGACTTTTTTTTCTCTTCGGATTCTTCATTACCAAAAACGACCAATTTTTTTATTTCCTGAGTATCATAGGCAATCAGCCCGATAAAGAGGACTACTCCAAAATAGGTTGTAATCCAGGTCACTTCATTGTTCTGATAATGAAGATTGATCAAAGTTGCCAGAACAAGTCCCAATAGTCCCATGAACAATAGGTTTCCAAAAGCCGTGAGGTCAAATTTTGTCAGGTATCCGAAAGAACTCATAATTGCAAAAGTCCCGGCTGTTACAAAAAATGCAGTGGCGAGGGACTCTTCCGTAAAAACCAAAAAAATTACAGATAAGGTAAAACCATTCAGGATTGAATAGGCGATAAAAAGCAAGGAGGCCATTTCTTCCGACATCTTTTTGATTCCCCCTACTAAGATCATTACAATCGCGACTTCAAAAATAAGAAGACCCGCCATTAAAATCCGGTTTTCCGAGAAATTGACAATCATACCAGGAGATGAGGCAATAACGTATGCAGTTAAACCCGTAACAATTAATGCGAAAGACATCCATGCACAAACCATAACAAAAAACCTTTGGGTTTCACGGGCCATTTGTTGGTCAGAAATTGTGCGTTTCCTGGTCTTCATAGCGATACATTCATTAATAAGTCATTTCGGATTAAAGGTAAAAAGTAATCTGACAATAAAAAAAATTATTACTTCGATAGCTCAGCGATATTGCATAAGTTTTAATTTTTTTTAACTATAATTATTTGGAGAACTTATACTTGACCCATTATCTTTGCAGTACATTTTTTTTCATAAGTTTAGGTTTAGTTAGGTTAGTTAGTTTGGTTAGTTTTAGTAAAAGGATGAAGCCGCCCGGTTTCATCCTTTTCAATTTTAATGGTACCAGTAATCTGCATTCATACAATTACACCTGGTGGAGGCCGCTTTACTTGGGATGCGGAATTCGATCATTATTTCGTGGGATCCGTTCGGCGTATAACCCTGGCTAAATCCCTGATCGTAGGCATAGCCAACCCTCATGTTCTGCGAGACACTCAAACCAAACAACAGTGTGATTTGTTGAGAGGATCGGTAAGTGATGCCGATATCGAATATTTCTTTTGGACCACCAGCCAAAAATGTAGGTCGTTTGAACCTTATACCAGCTTTCCCCTCTATTACTGTCAGGTTATGCCTGTTTACAACTTGAATTCCCAGATGATAATTAAACAATTCCGGATTATTGTTGGTGTAAGTTAAAGAACCATAGCGATGGGTTGTGTTCAAAAACAAAGTGTCGGCTCTGTAAACTGAAAACAAGTGAGTGGAGGAAAGGCTTAAAATAAAATGGTTTGACTGATATTCGAAACCAATATTGGCATCGGGTTTTATTGTGCTGGTTATATCATATTGAATTGCCGGATCAAGAATGGTGATGGATTCATAAAGGGAACCATCGACAGATCGGGCAAACACACCTGCCGAAAAGCCCATCGAAAGCGACCAATCCCTCGCATTTGAAATCCGATGAGCGTAAGTTACCATGGGGTTGTAGGATTTTGTGACACCTATTTTATCAGATACGATCGACAAACCAAATGCAGAATGGAGATCGTGGATATAAGCCGATGCTTGTAAATTTAGTACCTGAGGGGCACCTTTAACACCAACCCATTGATTCCTTACATTTGAAAACAAATAAAAATATTCGGGCCTTGCAATAGAAGCCGGATTGTAATTTGCGCGGTTATACCAATGGGTGGCCATACTGATGTCGGCCTGAGCCATGACTTTGATGCCTGATGTTAAACTTAAAATGATCAAAATAGAATCAATAAATCGTCTCATCTTCGCGCATTTATTTGACAACAGTTACAGATCCTTTAAGTGTCATGACTTGCTGGGTCTTATCGGTATAAGTAACAATATAAAAATAGGTGTCGGGATCGACATACTGCCCATTATAAGTCCCATCCCAACCCTCAGAACCGGCGTAAAGCATTAGGCCATAACGGTCGTAAACCCGTAAACTCACTGCAGGCATAAAAACATCGTTTATCCCGTCTCCATTAGGTGAAAAAACATTTGGAATAAAAGGTACCACATCAACAGTTTTGGAAATACTTATTTCACAATCGTATTTGCTTTTTGCAGTTAAATTGATATGGTATTCCAAAATTGAATTTGAAATTGTATACGAATGTTGATAGGTTGCACCAGTCCCAGGTGATGATCCATCGCCCATATCCCATGTATATTGTACTCCTGTCTGAGAAGGAAGAGTGCATGTGAGCAGATAGTGCCTGGTGCTTAATTGATCTGGCGAAAAGGTAAAGTTGGTTCCAGGAAAAGGATATTCCGTGACCTTGACCGATAATGATTTTTTGCATCCCCTTGGATTGGTTCCTGTTACACTATAACTTCCTGGAGTTTTAACGGTTATCGTATTTGTTGTTTCTTTTGTGTTCCAAAGGTATTTGACAGCTCCCAATGCTGCAAGAACAGTACTTGTACCAGTGCAAAGGGTCGTATCGCTATTGGAAAGAAATTGCCAGTAGGGTTCTTCTGATATGCTTTTATAAATCGTATCCGACACACAACCTGTGCTGGAATATCCGAGCATCCAGATTTTTCCACCAGGTGAACCTACTTTGACGGAATCGGCTGTTAAATGCGTATTCCAGACATAACGATATGCGCCATATGCTTTCAGATAAATATCTTCTCCTGGACAATAGGTTGAATCCCCCTTTAGTCCAACCAGGGGAGGCGAAAAGGATTCGATTGTTTTTATTAAGGTTGAATTACAAGATGAGGGTTCGTTTGCCAGTTTTAGGGTTACCTGGTGCATCCCTGAAGTGGCAAACTTATATTGTGGATTCTTATCGGTCGAAGTCCCGCCTTCCCCAAAATCCCAATTGTAGGAAAGTGTACCTCGATTTGTTGTTGATAAATTGGTAAACTGAACGAAATTGGATTTACAATCAATCATCGCAGAACTAAAATCGTTTGAAATTAAATACCGATTGATTGTTGATTGCAAAGTTACAGTACAGCCGGTTGCAGAGGTCATGTTACAGGAATAGACAGCCCCCTCGGTTGGGTTATTAACTTTGAGGATTTGGGTTGAGTCGAGGACTGTTCCATTGCTGTTTTTCCAATAATATTTTTCGAAACCTACCGGGGCAGTGAGTTTGGCAATCGAATCACCTGCGCAATAGGATAATACGATGTTTAGTGGGCGGCATTCGGCAACGAAATAGGCATATCCATAATGAAACCGGCCAGTACAGTCGGCAGCCATAAACTCCAGGGTTATGGTTTGGCCCAAATATGGTAAAAGGTTGGCGCCTACAGTGGTCCAGTCCCTCCATTTGATAGGGTCTTTTGCGCCGGAAGGTGTGTAGCTATTAAAACCCTTAACTGTAGTGCTTGTGGAATAGACATCATAATTGGCACAATCAGGAATTGTATTCCCTTTCTCGTCCAGCAATGTAAGTTTGAAACGGGGCTCCATTAACGCTGTATGGTCACTGGCATATTGCAATACCAGGGCAAACTTCATGACCAACAGGGCATTGGTTGAATCAACTGTCATTGTGTATTTTAAGCTTTGATCCCAATCCCTGAAATTTCCTCCGTCGGCACTTGTGATCGCATCGCCAAGCCGTGCTGAATATTTGTAACCAGAAGGGATTTTTCGTAAAGCATTTCCAGTATTAGGGTCATACGCTGTTGTATCGGTCATAATAACCTGTCTCCTTGCTGTTGGAAGGGAGACCTGAACCTTTGGGGTATTGGCAGAAGGTACGTCGGTACTGTAAACCCACGTATAACCTGTCCAATTTGTAAAATCGCCAAGTTCAAAACTGAGGTTGTTACAATAATGAACCTGAGCATTTAAACTTGACCAGGTGTAAAAAGAAAAAATAGACAATAGGAAGAAAAACTTTAATTTCTTCATGCTAAAGCAATAATGAATCGAGTGTAAATTTAACCATTGCTTAAACCTGTATAATCAAATTCAGTGAGAGTTGCTATTTTATCAGTGAAAAGGCGAATTCACAAGGTCATAATCATCAATACATTATAGATTTCCATTATGAATTATTCGTCAATGGAAAATTTTAATTCAAAGTAAGGCCTGCTGCCAACATTCTCTGGAGCTTCCCTGTTAGGGATGATGACCTTGATTTTTGAAGAATCGAAAACGCTTCGAAGAGCTACTTCAATTTTATGTATTCTTGAAAGTGAATAGTAGTGCTGAAGTGAATCAAGTTTTTGATTTCCAATTAACTGAAGACATTTCATTTCTACAGTTCCTGTTGAGGAAGGAATCTTGTTGGTTAAAAAATTTGCAAATTTTGATTCCTCTTTCTTCGCTTCCGAACCTGTTTGAGCCAAATACAATTTTTCGGCCTCGGCAATTGCAATGTTCCTTTTTTCTAACTCATTATCATTGAGATAGTTGAGTTCAATTTTCATGTCAGGTTTTTTCTTCTCCAATTCAGTGAAAAGCTTTATTCTACGTAGATGATTGTCTGTCAGTGTTGTATCAGAATAGTTGAATTGAAGCCCTTTTACTTCAGTCGGATCAATACCAACAACATTGGACAAGGCACGAAATGGCGAAGCAACGATTTTGACGATTACATTTTTGAGGGTTGTCCAGATTATTTTTCCGATTTTTGTCTTTGGATCATTTAAATCTCCTGTCAATGGCAGGTCCAGGATCACGTCGCCATTGATGTCCTTTAGAAGATAAAGGGCAAGTTTCAATGGGATATTCATCAGGCCTCATGATTTTTTGCCCAATTTGGCGTTGCGAATGATCAGTTTGTTTTCACTGTTGATCTGCCGCGCCTTGATCACCGTTTTTCCCTGATAATACATGTTTCCAAGGAGGATCGGAAAACCCACATAATGTCGCGAATAGATATTCAGATCGGCCAATTGGAAATTTGTAATCACATAATTGACGTTCAGTTCAAATGGATCCGTAAGATTGATCCCCAACTCCGATTTTAGCTTACCTCTCTGGTTGAGCCGCATGGTGGAATAGGCTGTAATCCATTTATCTACAGAGGAAATTGAATCAACTTTCAATGCGATTTCTGTGAGGTGATAATCAAAAGGGGCTTCGTAGGTATTGTCCCGGAAATCAAGTATCCCATTTTCAATTGCGAAATGGTTGATCTTGTACGAATAATTGAAAGGTTCTTCTGCTTTTGCAGTATCAGGAACCATCAAATCAATAAAATTATTCGTAGAATCCTTCATTTCGAAATAGATGTAGGGTTCGGTCAGTAAAATTTGATCAAAGTTAAAATCAAACTTCATTGGATAGGAATCTTTCAGGATCACTTTGGCATTCTTCACACCCAGGACTTTTTGGTTTGATGGACTCTTGGCAAAGAATTCTGTGAGATTTCCCTCTCCACGGAAAATCATTGAGTCAAGGTTGGTGATGCTTCCATTCACATGAAATTTGCCGCCCAAAAGGCCATCGATGACATTTAATTTGAAATAGTCTTTTGTGTAGGGTCGGAAAGGAGCGATATCAAGACGATCGATTGTAAAGTCTGATTCGTAAATTCCTTTTGCCCGGTTAAATCCCATCTTTGCAAGGACAGAGCCACCACTTTCGAGATTGAATTTTACTACTGCTTCGCTGTTCTCCTGTTCATTAAAGCTGATAAATGGAATTGTAAATCCCAGATCTTTCAAAGTACTTGAATAATTGATCCCTTTATCATTGAAAGTCAACTTCCCACGATCAAGGGTAATATTTTTTACAATGTATCTTAATGGTTTTGATGGTTTGGATATCGAATCTTCATTAGATTTAGAGTTAAGAAAAGCACTGATGTCGTCAAAGTTGAATGTTGTATCTTTTCTGATAATGGTCACTTCAGGTTTGACCAACCTGATTTTTTCTATAAACAATTCTGATGACACCAGATGCCATGGTTGAAGGTCGATCAGCAGTGTATCGAATTTAAAAAATGGCGTTTGCTCATCGGGTTCAAAAAATCTAAAATCAACAATTGTTAGATTCGCATTCAAATAATTGATATTTAACTGATTGACAGATATTTTGCGACCAATCAAATCTTTCCCATGTTCGTTGATATAATTCCTGGCTATTTTGGGCAACGCAATCAATGCAATGACAATCAGGATGATCAGAATAGGCAGGATGATGTACAATATGATTTTAACAGGCTTTTTCATTTTTGAGCTTTTACTTGTCCATCGCAAGATACAAAAAAAAGAGAACTATTCAATACATTTTTTGGCAGGTGATTTTTGTAGCAAAATTAACATTCACCTAATTTACAAGCCTTTTATCTTAAATTAAGGTGAATTCTTCTGTTATTTGGATAATTATAAGCAACTTTTCAAGAAGGAAAAGCTATCTTTAAACCGTGTATTCGTTGGAGTGCCCATGAGAGGGTACACAACAATCCTAATCCTTTTATAATTTAAACTATGGCAACGCAAAAGGCAATTGATTTCATTGTGAATTTAAAGTACGACAGGATTCTTCGCAAGAGAATGAGCAGACTCACACCTCAGGAAGTGCATCCATTTCTGGAAACGATCGGATATCCAATTACGTCCGATCAATTTGACGAAGCTGTCAATTATTATAAACAAAGATGCCCTACGGAACAGGATGCCCTGATCATGGATGAAATACGGACGTGGTTCAAATACCTTACCTCAGTTTTCAAAAACACCGGAAAATGAACTGGTAGAATTCATTTTCCGATGGATATAAGCACACAATAAACGGTTATATTCAAATCGTTCCATCATTTTCGGATCAAAATCTTAATTGTTTGGGTCGTGCCTTTATCGTCGATATTTAGTATATAAAACCCTGATTTTAGGTTTGGCAAACCAATAATATTAAGGTTTCCCACACCCAAAGTTTTGGAGACTACCACACGGCCAAGGTTATCGCAAAGAATAGCCTTTGTATTTTCGCTAACATCACCAAGTATCCGCAGTTCAATATTGCTTTTGGCATATGCAGTTAGCCTGCCTGCCAGGTCGGCCTCTTCCAGGCCGCTTACTATATCGCTTGTGTGTAGGAAGAACCTGCCGGCAGATTTTGTATCAGCAGCAATTTCAGTTTTATAACTGTTTTTGGAAAGGTCTGTGAACGTGCTTGTTAGCTTGTCTTCTAAAATTGCTTTGCAACTTGGGTCTAATTGGACGGTTTGGACAGTGAAGACAATTTCGCCGCCGGTTTTAGATTCTATCCCAATAGGTATGACTAATTTGTCGTATTCGTTTGCCGGTAAGCATTGTAACTGAAGATCCACATCCGATTCGTCGACAAGCTTTGTATAAATGCAAAAAGATGGGTCGGCTTTTAAGATACCTGCATCATATCCAACATCAAGGCCCATGTGCATACCTGCAATAAATGTAATAATCGTAGAAGCACTTTTTTCTTTTGAGGAAACATTCACTACAATTTCTGGAGAAGGTTGACTTCCTGCTTTTAAAAATAACGTTCCGTTATGGAATTGCATCGACGGAGTAACGGTCATTGAAGTAATCGTTGCGTCCTTTTTCTTAACAAAAAATCCCTGGCCGACTTGGGCAAAAGTTATATTTGATAATTTATTGATAATATCATACCTCTTTGGAGATACAGAATCGTTCCAGAAATAAACACCATAAGCAATTGGATCAAAGTTGACATCGTTCACATTAATGAAATTGTCATTTTCAAGGCTCTCTGTTCCATCGTATATTTTAATTGCAGTAGTAAAAGGATTGCCAATCAGGTTCCAGCCATGCGTTGCTGTCGGGGACAACGAAATTTCTGTCGTTGATGGGTTGTTTAAGATACCCTGAAATTTAAGAACAACAGGATCCATATTCGAGACATTCTGTGTCAAATAACCTTTACCAATCCCCATTTCTTGTGACAAATGAGCATTTAAAAAATCAGTTGTAAAATATTGATTCCATTCGCTTACCTCTCCAGTCGAATAATCCCTCATCCCATATTTGGACAATTCTGTTGAAAAAACAGGTATATCCACATTATTAGAAATAAAATCAGCGATTGTTTGGCTACCCGTGGGGGATGAAATCATGTACCATCTGTCCCTTTTCATGTACCGCTGAACAGATGCAGATCCCGAGGCACGACCCATGATCTTTAAAGAACCTGTACCTGTTGCATCAGACCGGATCACTAGGCCTGTTGAATCGGCATTATTTGTCAAAGCGCCATATACTATAAGTGCTTTAGCGGCGTCAATTGTTACGTTCGCACCTGAAAGAATATAAAGGTCAAGACATTCTGCTGGAGAAGTAAATGGCAGATCGACAATCGGTTGGATTGACACATCAGGAATAAGGGCAAAGGATCCTGATGTGGGGCAGTTTCCATGTTCCCAGTTTCCAGGTGTGCTCCAGTTTGTTGTGGAAGTACCACCCGTCCAGGATACGACTTCCAGTGGGTCGGTGCCACTGGTCCATTCATAGGCACCCATGTCAATCTTAGTTCCCTGAATGCGCATCTGCCCCCTTATGTCTATAGTTTCCGGGTCATAAAAATCATAGCCAACATCAAGACATGGTGAACCTGCAAGGAGCCTGAAATCGCCCAATGAAGTATATACAAATTTTGGAGATAAAGAAATGTTGTTGTTTGCATCGCTGATCGACCCCGAATTTTCAATATCATTTGCTCCATTCTGATAACAGGAATAGTTTAAGGTAACCTGAGAACCAATTCCATTAAAAATACCATTTCCCAATGTTGCTGAATTTCCCCATAATATGCTATTATTCAGCGTGTAATTTGAATTATTGTTATTACTGATGCCTCCACCTTCCTGGGCAGAATTGTTGCTAATCGTGCAATTGTCCAAAATAAGTTGAGAATCTGTATTGTATATTCCGCCTCCTTTTGTACCTGCAGAATTTGAAACAAGGAGGCAATTCTTCAACAAAGGATAGGAAAAGCTGTTGAAGATAGCTCCACCGGAATCGGATGCATTATTTGAAAGAAAAGTGCAATTTTTTATTGTGGGTGAAGAATAATCATTGAACATCCCTCCACCACTGTTGTGGGGATAAGTTGGATCATTGGCATTTCCGTCTCTTATCGTCAAACCATCAATGGTTGCAGAACTGTTTAGATCAGATGTTTGGTCTGGGTTGTAAATCACATGATAACAATTGTCTGAAGGATCACCTGAGGTTCCGATGTCCCCACTTAGGATCGTTTCATTTGACCCACCTGGTCCAAAATCTTTCCGTTGGTTTATATTAGTTTCGGTCCCTGCAAATCCGCCATAAATGGTAATTCCGTTTTTTAACTGGTAATGGTAATAGCGGGGAGAATCCGTAAGGTCATAAGCACTTGATGGAGTATAAGTTCCTGATGCCATCCAGATTCTGTCACCAGAATGGGTTATGTTCAGGACGGTTTCCAATGATTTCTTTGCTGTAGTCCAGCTTTTGCCATCACCACTGTCATCAACCTGATTTGAGTTTACATAGTAAATAACTGTTGTGACCAAATGAATTGTCGATTCTTTCTGAATGTTATAATCCGACAGTGTCCTTCCATCTTCAAGGAGTTTGCCGGCGAAGATTAGCCTTTGTTGATCAGGTGGGATGCCTTCCTTATCCTGGATCTTCGCTTTAATGTTTTCAACGGAATCTGAAGCTTCTACATCTAAAGTGATCGTCTTACCCGTTAGTGTTTTGACAAAAATCTGCATTGCAGTTAATGAAATCTGAAATGCAATCAATAGGATTGTAACAAAAAGTATTTTTTTCATGTCTAATGAGTAAAATAAGAAGTGGTAGTTCTAATTCTACACAAAATTAACAATATTGATTTTTCCAACAAAATGGATTAAAGGAAAAGCAACTATATCAAGAGATTATCGTTCTAATAACCTTATATTCCTCCAACTGGTAGGAAGGGGTCATATTACAATCAGGATCTTTTAAAGATTTAAACCATTGATAATCAATCGCTGTCAGGTACTGCGGACGCTGACAGGTTTGAAACCGATACCAAAATAGGGACCTAAGATGGTGTTTTGAGTTTCTATGTATTTATTCATGTGTCTATATATCAATAAAATAGAATTTTAAACACATAGGAACATAGGTTTTTCACAAAGGCACATAGGTTTGTTATATACATTTTCAATTCTTCCGCATTTGCGGGATTACCCTTCGTGGAAGTGACCGTTGAAGGATTATGAATTGCTTCAAAATGGATTATCCATCTAAATTCCATACCAAGAAGTGATCTAACTTGAAAACCTGGGGATGGAATCACTGGAAATACAGATGTCACTGGAAATACGGATATAAATGGAAATATTGATATAAATTGTAATATACCGATATTAATGCAATAGGGCGGTTATAAATGTGTAGGGGCGGACGCACAGGTCCGCCCCTACGGCATTATCGGATTTAGGATTATCGGATTGACAGGTTACCAAATTTCCGAATTTTCAAATCGTCTCATTTTCAAATTCTCCCTTTCTCGCCTTCTCTCCCTCTCCCCATCATTTCCTCACCATCACCTTAATAGTTTGTGTCGTGCCTTTGTCATTGATATTCAGCATGTAAACACCGCTGCTAAGGTTCGGGAGACCAATGATATTCAAATTTCCACTTTCCAATTTCTTCGTTA
>JBAXWR010000208.1:0-12720 GCA_037128295.1 Mariniphaga sp. | reverse complement strand
AGCCGCGGATCCTCGTGTTCATAGAGTGCCGTGCCGTCGTAGCGGGCGAGCGCCGTCTTCTCGGCTTCTGAAAGGATGGTCAGCCGCTCGTTGCTATCGCCGCGCATATTTCACCCTCTGGCGGGTGGCGTCCCTTGAGGTCACCTGTCCAGCAAAAATGCCGTCAGACAAATTTGAAGCATTGGTTAAAGGGGAACAATCTGTCGGGATTCCAGCAATTCGGATCACAAGAAAAATTGCCAATCAGTTGCTCGAAACCCAGAAAGCGGTGGTTGATGATCTTGAAAAGAAATTAAATACTTCGCGCAAACCCTCAAGTTTTGCAACCGGAGTGTCTGTTTCGGGACATACTGATGTGACTGAAACAACTGTTCCTACACGAAATGTTGTGATGGTGTTACCCGGGGAAGATCCAATTCTTAAAAATGAATACATTATTTTGGGTGGCCATTTCGACCATCTTGGAATGGGTGGTTCATCAAGCCGTCAGCAGGATACTGTTGCTGTCCATCCTGGCGCCGATGACAACGCTTCAGGTGTTGGAATGATCCTTGAGTTGGTCCAGAAATTGGCTGCCACACCTAATAGCCATAAGCGAAGTATTGCCGTTGTGGCTTTTAGTGGCGAAGAGGAGGGCTTGCTGGGTTCAAAGCAATTTGTTGATCATCCCGAGATTGACCTGACGAAAGTCAATGCAATGGTCAACCTTGATATGGTAGGTCGTTTGAACGAAAATTCGATGCTCCAGATTGGTGGGGTAGGGACTGCAGAACCTTTGAAAAAAATGATCTATGCCGATGTTGACACAACCGTTCTGAAACTTTCGTTATCCGAAGAGGGTTACGGACCATCAGACCATGCTTCTTTTTATGGAAAAAATATCCCGGTATTGTTTATCTCCTCGGGAGCCCACCTCGACTATCATACGCCAGCGGATAAATGGGAAAAAGTCAACTATCCCGGAATGGTGAAAATTGCCGATGTAACTTATAAAATGATTACCGACCTGGCCAATATGAATACAAAACTGGCATTTTTGGAGGCTGGTCCTAAAGAACAAGTTTCCAGAGGTTTACGCAAGAAAGGTGTTACTCTTGGCATTATGCCCGACTTTGCGGGAAATGTGAAAAATGGGTTGCGTGCCGATTTTGTGACTCCCGGAAAACCTGGGGCACTGGGTGGATTGAAGAAAGGCGATATCATTACTTCGATCAATGGCAAGGAAGTCAATAATATCCAGGACTATATGTTCAGGATGAGCCAATTGAAGCATGGCGAGACAATAAGTGTGGAGGTATTACGCGGCACCGAAAAAGTCGTTCTGCTGATTCAATTGTAAAAAGTAAGAACTTCCTAAACTCTGTGTGGTTCTTTGTGAATCTTGGTGACTTAGTGACTTTGTGGCATTTAATACTTTTGCCACGAAGTCACTAAGTCACAAAGGCTCACGAAGCCCTTAGATTTGATGTTTTTTAGCCTCTCAAATGGTTTAATAATTTTTGACTTGATATGTACCGTCTTAAACATAACTATTCCCTCAAAAACCACAACACCTTTGGAATAGATGCCTCTGCAAAATACTATTTAACTGTTGAAAAGCCAGAGGATTTATTGGAATTCTTCAGTAAAGGGGCTGTTCCCAAAAATGAAAAACGGCTGATTATCGGTTCTGGAAGCAACTTATTGATTATCAATGACATCAATGGATTGGTAATTCATCCTGAAATAGATGGAATTCAGGTAATCAAAGAGGATGAAGATTACGTGGAGGTTGAAGCCGGTGCGGGTGTTGAGTGGGATAGTTTTGTATCTTATTGCGTAACAAATGGTTGGGGTGGCGTTGAAAACCTTTCGTTGATTCCTGGAACCGTGGGTGCTGCTCCGGTGCAAAATATCGGTGCTTATGGTGTCGAGGTTCAATCTGCAATTGCCTTAGTTAAAGGTATTTACCTACAAAATCTTGGAGACAAAGTCTTTAATCAGCAGGAATGTAATTTTGGTTACCGGACAAGCTTTTTTAAAGAACAACTCAAAGAAAATTTTATTGTGACATCAGTGGTTTTCAAGCTTTCTAAACAACCTGTTTTCACTTTAGGATATGGGGCTCTGGAAGCCCAAGTTAACAAGCTGGGATCAAGGAACCTTCAGAATATCCGTCAGGCGGTGATTTCAATCCGTCAAACGAAATTACCTGACCCACAGATTATTGGAAACGCAGGTAGTTTTTTTAAAAATCCTGTTGTTTCTGAATTGGCAGCATTCAAACATAAAAGTGAGTATCCTGAAATTCCGATTTATCCTTTCAAATCTGGAAAAGTTAAGATTGCCGCAGGATGGCTGATCGAAAAAGCCGGTTGGAAAGGAAAGTCGATGGGTAATTGTGCAGTCCACGACAAGCAGGCACTTGTTCTGGTCAACAAAGGTGGGGCAACCGGCAAAGAGATATTTGAATTGTCGGAATTGATCGTTCAGGATGTTTTAAAGAAATTTGATATTCAGTTGGAACGGGAGGTACAGGTTATCGAAAGTTAATTGAATCGAATAAGTAACCGAAATAAGTTTGTAGGATATTGCAATAGACTATATTGAGATCAATGTTTAAAATACCCCCTACCCCCTTTTATGAAAAGGGGAATTCTTCATTGTTTATTCGGAGTGCATTTTCGTGATTGTGCCATGTTACGGTTTTTTTTAAGCTGACTCGAATCTCACCATTTCAATTTTATTTCCTTATTTCAATTTATTTCCTTATTTCAATTTATTTCTAAAATGGTTATTTCCAGATTCTCATTTTATTCAAAGCACTCTGGTACCGTGCAGCATTTCGAAGGTGTTCTGCAAGCGATTGTGCAAAATTGTGGTATCCCGAAAAGTCCTCTTTTGCACAGAAATACATAAAATTGTGCGATTCGGCATTGAGAACGGCATCGACAGTTATAGTGTCGGGGAAATTGATCGGGCCAGGTGGAAGTCCCGTATATTTGTAAGTGTTGTAGGGCGAATCGATGGATAAAAATTCGGTAAGTATCCTTTTGATCCCAAAATTACGCAGAGCAAACTTAACTGTCGGGTCAGCCTGAAGAGGCCATCCCCTCTTTAACCGGTTGATGTAAACACCTGCAATCCTTTTTTTTTCGTCGTTCTTGTTGGTCTCTTCCTGAACAATGGAAGCAATAGTGACAATCTGCTGGGGAGTAAGTCCCAGGTTCTCCGACTTCTTCTTGCGTGATTCGGTCCAGAATTGTTCATATTCCCGTTTCATCCTTTCCATGAATTTTTGTGGCGAAGTATTCCAGTAAAATTCGTAAGTATTTGGAATAATGAACATTGGAAAAGATTCTTTGTTCAGGCCAAGACCTTCGGTAATCTTTTCGTTGTTAAAGGCAGTTAGGAAAGCCAAGGAATCCGATTCAAGGTAATGGGACAATTTACCGGCAAGTTCTTCTCTGAGCCGGATGTTGTTGAAGGTCACTTTAACAGGGGTTTGGTCACCTGAACGAAGAAGGTTGACCAGTTGGTTATTTCCCCATCCCTTTTTGATCTTGTAAGCCCCTGGAAGGATCCGGCTTTGGTAATTTTTTCGGGCTGCCACCCACTCGAAAGAGGTCTCGTCGATCAGATAATCCCCTTTGATCAGAATAGATGTAACATTTTGAAAATCAGAGCTAGTTGGAATAAAAATCATTCCAGATTTTTTCACATTCGGATCGTAAACTTTCTGATAAAGTTGGTTTGTCCAGGTCAGGATGATGATCGATACAATACAAAAACCGATCATAAACAACCTCCATTTTCCGGGAATATCCTCCAACCGTTTCCAAATGTTCAAATTCATTTCTGCTAAAAGGGATTTATATCTACCAAAAACTTTATAACGCTGCGAAATTACAAAATGTTGCAGCGATAAACCACGAAACCGGGCTTTATTCGTTTAATTTAGCCCTATATTTGTCGTTACCAAATGAATAAGGATTTACAATGAAACAGAAAATTATTGATCACATTACTGATCCTGAGATGCTTGAAAAATTGTACCGCGAAAACAACTCTGATTTCAAGAAGGCGTTTTCGGAGGTTTCATTAGAAAATGATTCCGAGCTTGTCCGGTTCTGGCAAATAAGGTTGACACCGGAACCTGTTGTTGTGATTGAAAAATTCAGCAAATCCAATTTATTGGCCATTGCTGTTATTTCCTTGATCTCTGGATTATTGGTCAAACTCCCTCAACTGTTTACGGGGATAGCGGATGATTTCTTTTATCCAAGGGATCTGGCAATCATTGTATTTAATGGGTTGATCCTTTATACTTTCTGGCAGAACCGGTTTTTCGATAAAAGGAAATTATTGGTTTATAGTGCAATAATTTTTGTTTTATTGCTGTTTGTTAACCTATTGCCTACCGGGAAAAGCTATTCGGTAATTTTGTCTTTTATCCATGTTCCGCTATTTTTATGGTGTTTGTTTGGCTTATCCTATGTATCATTTGATTACGAGAATACTGGCAAACGAATTGATTTTATCCGTTTTAATGGTGAGCTGATTATCATGACAGGTTTGATCATTTTGGCTGGCGGAGTCATGACTGCACTTACTGTGAACCTATTTTTAGTCATTAAAATCGAAGTGATCAACTTCTATATAGATTATGTTTTTGCATTTGGTGGTGTAGCAGCACCTATACTTTCCTCTTATTTATTGCGCAACTATCCAAATCTGACCAGCAAAATTGCACCTGTAATTGCCAGAGTTTTTACACCTTTGGTCGTAATTACATTAGCTGTTTACCTGATTGCAATGGCTTTTTCAGCCAATCACATCCTTGAAGACAGGGATTTTCTGATCTTGTTCAATGTGATGATCATCGCCGTGATGGCCATTATTGTTTTTTCAGTTTCTGAGTTGGATAAATCGAAAACCAAAGACCCGAATGTGTTGATTCTTTGCCTACTGGCCATTTTAACAATTGTGACCAATATGGTTGCCCTGATCGCCATCCTCACAAGGATTTCTGACGGTTTGACCCCTAACCGGACTATTGTACTGGTCTCAAATATCCTGATCTTCGTCAACCTGATCCTGCTGGCTAAAGACCTGTATCATGCTTATTATAAAGATAATCAGTTGGTGAATGTTGAAAAAACAGTTGCTCGGTACCTGACTGTTTACATGGTCTATACACTGATCGTGATTTTTGTTGTCCCGTTTCTATTTGGATTTAAATAGGGTTTTGCAGAATTTTCCAGCATTTTAAAACCTTTTTAATTAATATTCGTTATTATTGCAGCATGAAGAAAGGATTTTCCATAGTAATGGCCGTTTTGGTACTACTGACAGGTTTGCACCTTTCAGTAGCATCCCATTATTGCCATGGAAAGCTTGCAGCTGTAAAGATCTCAATCACAGGCGAAAAGGCAACCTGCGGAATGGAAGATGAAGCTGAATCTTCTGCCCCGGCTGGAAAATTTTTCAAAACACATTGTTGTGTCAACGAATTGGCAACGCTTGCTGTTGACTCCAGTTATTCCCCTTCGACATCGTTAAGCATCGATTTTACTCACAAAATCGTGCCAGTTTTTGCAACTCCGGTTTTGGAAGTTGTCAATGAACTCGTTTTAGTACAGTATTCATATCCTATTTTAAGTCCACCGGGCATTTCCCGAAGTAATTCCGTTGACCTGACAGCTATTTGCGTTTTCAGAATTTGATTTGATTTTTACCCCCTTTACAGGATGATACCTATCGTCCTGGTTCATTGTGTTATATATTTTCCATTTTTTATTAATCATTATTTTTTTAAGCTATGAAAACAGTTAAATTGTTTTTTGCTGCCCTAATGTTGGCAGTGATGTGTTCAAACGTGTCTGCAAAATCAACAGCCACCAAAAGTGAAGGTGCAACCAAAACAGAAACCCTAAAAGTTCAGGGCAATTGTGGGATGTGCGAGACAAGGATCGAAAAAGCGGCCAAGCTCGATGGCGTAAGCAAAGCAGAATGGAATTCAGAAACGAAAGTCCTTACAGTGACTTATGATCCCGCCAAAACAAATCTCGATCAAATCGGCAAAAAAGTAGCCGCTGTTGGTCACGACAACGAAAAAGGGAAAGCTGAAGACAAAACGTACAACAGTTTGCCTGCCTGCTGTAAATACAGGTAGGTGGTAATTCAAAAATTAGTCAATTGGATGATGGTTTCCGAAATTGAGATAATTTCATATTTCTATTTATTTCAAATTATTTCTGTCCATTTCAATGAGATCATCCTCTCAATTGACTAATTTTTAATCGTTGAATTTTTCATTAACCTTTTGGCTCCATGTTCAACCGTCTCGTAAAATATTTTCTCGAAAACAGGCTGATCACGTTTATCCTTCTTATCGCCTTCGTTGTTTATGGAATGGTGGTGATGCCGTTTAACTGGAAAACAGACCTGCTCCCTCGCGACCCGATCTCTGTTGACGCGATTCCTGATATTGGCGACAACCAGCAGATCATTGCCACAGAATGGATGGGACGGTCACCAAAAGATATTCAGGACCAGATTACCTATCCATTAACAACCACATTGTTGGGAATACCGGGGGTTCAGACGATCCGAAGTACTTCGATGTTTGGGATGTCGTTTATCTACATCATTTTCAAAGATAAGATCGAATTTTACTGGAGCCGTTCCCGTATCCTTGAAAAATTAAATTCCTTACCATCAGGCACTTTGCCTCAAGGTGTTCAACCCGCTTTGGGACCCGATGCAACAGGCCTTGGACAAATTTACTGGTTCACGCTGGAAGGGCGCAATCCAAAAACGGGACAACCAAATGGCGGATGGGATCCCCAGGAATTGAGGACAATACAGGATTTCTATGTTAAATATGGGCTTGCAACCGCTGAAGGGGTTTCGGAAGTGGCATCTGTTGGTGGTTATATCAAGGAATATCAGGTTGACCTAAACCCCGAAGCCTTAAAAGCCTATGGCGTAACGGTTATGGAGGTGATGAATGCCGTGCGCAAAAGCAACCTTGACATTGGGGCTGAAACGATTGAACTCAACAATGTGGAATACATTATCCGCGGCTTGGGTTATGTCAAAAACCTTGAAGACCTCGAAAATTCGGTGGTCACCGTACGCAACAATGTTCCCGTAAGGATTAAGGAAGTTGCGCACGTTGCTTTCGGTCCTGCAACCCGGCGTGGTGGCCTCGATAAGGAAGGTGCCGAGGCTGTTGGTGCAGTGGTTGTTGCACGTTATGGCTCCAATCCGATGGAGGTCATCAACAATGTCAAAGAAAAAATCAAAGACCTTGAACCCGGCCTTCCCCAAAAAACATTGCCTGATGGCACCATTTCAAAAGTTACCATTGTTCCGTTTTACGACCGTTCAGGATTGATCAAGGAAACAATTGGGACACTCGAATCGGCCCTATCACACGAAATATTGATCAGTATCATTGTGATCATCGTCTTGGTCATGAACCTCCGGGCATCGGTAATTGTGGCCGGTTTGCTGCCAATCGGAGTGCTGATGACCTTTATTTTGATGCGCGTTTTTGGTGTCGATGCCAATGTGGTCGCCTTGTCGGGGATTGCCATTGCCATCGGTGTTATGGTCGATATCGGGATTGTCGATGTGGAGAATATCCTTCGTCACCTCGAAATGCCTGAAAATAAAAATATTAGAGGGAAACGGTTGATGTCGGTCATCTATGAAGCAACCACTGAGGTTCGCGATGCAGTTGTTACCTCAATAGCTACTACAATAGTCAGTTTTCTCCCCGTTTTTGCAATGGAGGCTGCAGAGGGAAAACTCTTCCATCCTTTGGCATTAACCAAGACCTTTGCTTTGATTTCGGCATTTGTCCTCGGTATCGTCGTCTTGCCAACATTGATGCACCTTCTTTTTGATATCCAGTTCAACAAAAAGAAAATCAGCAGGATATGGAATATTGCACTGATGGTTGCCGGATTAATATTTATGATCATCTTCCACACCTGGCCAGCTTTGGCGTTGATCGCAATAGGGATCAACAACCTTTATGAAACACGATGGTCAGAAAGCCGCAGTGAATTTCCCAATATCATCAACATTGCGATCACTGTGCTTGTGGCAGTCTACTTCCTTTCAAAGGAATGGTTGCCATTGGGCGCTCACAACAGCTTATTTGTCAACTATTTGTTTGTATCTGGTATTGTTGTTTTTATACTCGCCGGACTGATGTCGATGGTCCATTTTTATGAGCCCATTCTAAGGTGGGGCTTGCAAAACAAATTGAAATTCCTGATGCTCCCCATCTTTACGCTATTTTTTGGCGTGCTGGTCTGGATCGGATTTGATAAAGTGTTTGGTTTTGCTGCAACAACCTTTGAAAAGATGGGATGGAGCAGTTTCAAACAGACCGCTGTCTGGCAAAGTCCTGTAAAGCGGTTTCCGGGCATTGGCAAGGAATTTATGCCATCCCTCAACGAAGGCTCGTTCCTTTTAATGCCAACGAGTATGCCCCATACAAGTATCGAAAAAAACCTTCAATACATTGAGACCCTCGACAAACGTCTTTCCACGATTCCAGAAGTCGAGGTTGCTGTTGGAAAATGGGGGCGTGTCAATTCGGCACTCGATCCTGCACCCGTGCAAATGTTCGAAAATACAATTAATTACAAGTCAGAATATTTACTTGATGAAGACGGACAACGGGAAAAGTTCAAAACTGACAAGAACGGATACTATAATTTGGATATTGCTAAGGTTAGAAATAGGGTAGAAATAAATGGAAATACGATAGAAATAAATAGAAATAAAGTAGAAATAGATGGAAATAAGGAGGAAGTAAAGGGAAATAAGGTAGAAATAAATGGAAATAAAATTGGGGATATTGAGGAAATCTGTTTTGAGAAAGAGTCCGGAATATTCCATATCCTGGTTCACGGAGAATGGATTAAAATTGAAAAACCTTACACCAATATTCCCAAATATTTCAACTTATTTCCAAATATTTCAACCACATTTCCAAATATTTCTACTGTATTTCAATCTATTTCAAAGAATATTAACTTGTACCTGATCCCCGATCCCGATGGTGAATACTTCCGTCAATGGCGTCCGCAGATCAAGAATCCGAACGATATCTGGAATGAAATTGTTCAGGTCACCAATATTCCGGGGCTGACTTCTGCTCCAAAATTGCAACCCATCGAAACTCGCCTGGTAATGCTTTCTACAGGAATGAGGGCACCGATGGGACTGAAAGTTTATGGTCCTGATTTGGAGACCATTGAAAAAGCAGGTCTTGCATTCGAACAGGCAATGAAAGAAGTCCCATCTATTAAAGCGTCTTCCGTTTTTTATGACCGTGCAGTTGGCGCACCCTTTATAGAAATCAAACCAAACAGGGAAGCAATGGCGAGGTTTGGCTTGACAATCAGCGATGTTCAGGAGGTTTTGCAGGTGGCTGTGGGTGGAATGACCCTGACCAATTCTGTCGAAGGACGTGAAAGGTTTCCGATCAGGGTGCGTTACCCTCGTGAACTGAGGGACAATCCTGAAGATCTAAAGCGGATATTGATCCCTGCAATGAACGGTGTGCAAATACCGCTTGGGGAAATTGCCGATATTGATTACACTCGTGGCGCCCAGATGATCAGAAGCGAAAATACCTTCCTGACAGGTTATGTGATTTTTGATAAAGTTGAAGGGAAAGCTGAAGTCGATGTAGTAGAAGAAGCTTCCAGCTTCTTAAAAAATAAAATCGATTCAGGCGAACTCAACCTGAAAGCCGGGGTCTCCTATAAATTTGCAGGGAACTATGAACAACAAATTCGTGCAACAAAACGGCTTTCGATCGTGATTCCAATCAGCCTGATCCTGATCCTGCTGTTGTTGTATTTCCAGTTTAAAACTGTAACTGCCTCATTCATACATTTCACAGGGGTATTTGTGGCCTTTGCAGGAGGTTTTATTATGCTATGGCTGTATGGTCAACCCTGGTTCCTCGACTTTTCAGTGGCAGGAATCAATCTTAGGGATCTGTTCCAGATGCATACAATAAACCTCAGCGTGGCAGTGTGGGTCGGGTTTATAGCCCTGTTTGGGATTGCTACAAACGATGGGGTCATCATGGGAACATACATCCACCAGGTTTTTGAACAGCGCCATCCGGCAACAGCCCATGAAGTCCGTGAAGCAGTGGTGACGGCAGGATTAAAACGTGTCCGCCCGGCAATGATGACCACGGCTGTTGCAGTGATCGCACTGCTTCCAGTCCTGACCTCAACGGGAAAAGGTGCAGATATCATGATCCCCATGGCCATCCCTACATTTGGGGGCATGGTCATCCAGGTGATGACGGTATTTGTGGTTCCGTTGTTTCAGTCGATGTGGAGGGAAGGGAAAGTAAAGAATAGAAATAGGTTGAAATAGGATAGAAACATTTGGAGATACATGGAAATAAATAGAAATATATTTGAAATATTTGAGATTCGTGTAATGAATGGAAATACGATTGAAATACATGGAAATATTTGTTTCTGCTCTGAACATATTTCAGCATATTTCAATTATTTCCACAGTCTTTCTACTTATTTTCAACTTATTTCTGTATATTTCATGTAGTTAACAATTCATTACCAACTTAAAAATTAAAGCCATGGAAAGTCAGAATTACATCGAATTGAAGAATCTGGAGGTTTATAGGATGTCAAGGCAGTTGTCAACGATAGCTTGGAAGATATTCTGTCGGATGAGTTTTGAAGATAAGAAACACATCGGGGATCAGTTCCTGAGATCGGTCGATTCTGTAGGAGCAAACATTGCCGAGGGTTATGGACGTTTTCATTATCTCGATAAAGTACGCTTTTATTACAACGCAAGGGCGTCCCATTTTGAAGCATTTATCCATTGGTTGGAACTTATGGCTGAGCGTGAAAGAATATCCCCGGAAGAATTTGAAACGATCAATAAAAAAGCTACTTCGTTGCAAGTCAAGCTAAACAATTTCATTACCATCACCACCAAAAAAGGAAGGGAAAATCATGATAAATCGGACAAATTATGAACCATAACTCAATCTGGTCCTGGAAACAAAACATTTCCATTTATTTCAATTTGCATTTCAATATGTTAAAGCATCGTCTATTTCAATTTATTTCAATTTATATCCATAATTATTTCAATTTTGGAAAGTATCTCCAATTTGTCTCCATTTCAATTTATTTCAACTTATTTCTATCTATTTCAACATATTCCCAATCCGATTCCCTGAACAATTATCTCGAAATTGCAGCAAAAAACAATCCTACAGTCTTACAAAAATTAGCAGAATATAAAGCCGCATTGCAGAAAATACCGCAGGTTGGAAGTTTGCCCGATCCTGAATTGACAACAGGAATTTTCCTGAGTCCTATGGAGCTAGTGGGCGGAAAGCAATTGGCAGATATCCGTTTGATGCAAATGTTTCCGTGGTTTGGCGTGTTAAAAGCTGCCAAAGATGAAATGAGCCTGATGGCTAAGGCAAAGTTTGAATTGTTCAGGGATGCTAAACTGCAGGTATTCTATGATGTGCAAAGTACTTGGTACGAATTGTATAAAAATCAGGCGAATATCCGTATTTCGGAAAAGAACCTTGAAATTTTAAAGTCGCTCGAAAGATTGTCGCTTGTCAAGTTTAGGGCAGCACCCACAGTAAACAGCAGCACGCCCCAACCTTCAAAAAGTAACCCATCAAATGGTTCACCATTATCGTCGGCTGGACAAAGTATGGGCGGCAATACTGGTAATCCTATGGGTTCAGGTGCTCCACAAAACGCTCCTGCAATGCAAAGCAATCCAATGGGTCCACAATCGGGTGGCTCCGGTCTGACAGATGTTTATGGGATCCAAATTGAGATCAACGATCTTGAAAACAACATAGCATTGCTCAAAAACCAGCACAATACCATTTTAGCCAGGTTCAACAGTTACCTGAACCGTCCGATGCAAGTACCGGTCTCGACACCTGACACGCTTCAGACAGAGTCATTAAATATCCCATTAAGGGCAATTTCGGATAGTATGCTCACAAATAGTCCGATGCTTGGGATGCTGCATTACGAACAGAAATCGTTGGAGGCACGTAAGCAAATGGTCACGAAAATGGGTTATCCGATGGTCGGTTTGGGGGTGAACTACTCCCTGATCAATAAGAACGAAATGTCAACCTCAACGATGAACGGAAAAGATATGGTAATGCCAATGGTCCTTGTCACATTGCCCATTTACAGAAAGAAATACAAAGCGATGCAATCGGAGGTCGTGCTTCAATCAAATGCTACCGAACAGGGGATCAAGGCTGCCGCCAATTCTTTGCAAACATCCTATTATGAGGCAGTTCAAAACTATGAGGATGCAAAACGAAGGATAACCCTCTATTCCAGACAGTTCCAGTTATCGGATCAATCATTGAATATTTTGATGAGGAATTTTTCGGTTTCAGGTTCGGGATTGCCCGAGGTTTTGAGGCTTAGGCAACAAACCCTCAGTTATGAATTAAAGCAGGTTGAAGCGGTTGCCGATTGCAATACTGCGATTGCAAGGTTGAAGCAATTGATGGCCAATTCAAGATTATAATTAAAACATTTACCATGAGAAAGATATTTTCAAATCAGGTTGTTCGTTACGGACTATTTATCGTAATTGGTTTGATTTTGGGATGGCTTTTTTTCCATTCATCCACAAGACAGGAACCCGTTCACAGTCATA
>JBAXWR010000207.1:0-12732 GCA_037128295.1 Mariniphaga sp. | reverse complement strand
CTTTGAAAAACATGAAAAAGACAAGTCTATTTATATTTTTATTGATAGCCGGATTGACCGTAACTCCATGGCTACAATCGTGTACCGATCTCAACGAGGTTGTTTACGATAAGGTTTCCACCACCGATTTTGGAAATACCCCCAAAGAGATTGCCTCATTGGTTTCCCCAATCTATAATTCGTTGCGTACTGCCCGCGGCTGGAACTTTACACACCTTGGTGAGGAAAGTGCCGATATGATGGTTGTCCCTACCCGTAAGGGTGGCGACTGGTGGGATGGTGGCCAACACATGTACACCAAACAACACACATGGACAAATAACAATACCCCTTTAATTACAGGTGCTTATAGTGATATTCAATCAAGTATCACAACTTGCAACAGGATCCTGAAAATGGTTCAGGACAAAGCCGGGGTGCCGAACAAAGATCAGACGATTGCTGAAATCCGCGCCGTCCGTGCCTTTTGGTATTATATGTATGTTGACTATTTTGGACAAGGTCCTTTGGTTACTGACTATGCCGACACAAGTTTGCCAATTCCAAAAACTAGGGTTGAAATTTACACATTTGTGATGTCTGAATTGACCGCAGTAAAGGATTTATTGCGTTCGGATGTAACTGGCGATTCTTATGGAAAAATGACCAAAGGGGCGGCTTACTCTATCCTTGCCAAGATGTACCTCAATGCTATGGTCTGGAATCCAGCCGGTGGTGCTCAATGGCAGAAATGTATTGATGCCTGTAATGTAGTCATTGGATTACCTTATGTATTGGAAGCTGACTGGAAAAAATCGTTCCAGGTTAAAAACGAAGATTCCAAAGAGATCATTTTACCAGCAGTTTTCAGTGGTTCATTAGGTGGAAATTTTCTTGCCAACGCCACCTTGCATTATTTGGATTCAAAAGCTTTGGGATTAAACATTGGCCCATGGAATGGAATGTCTGCCGACCCTAATTATGTGAAGGCTTATGATCCTGATGACAAACGTTTGAACTGGTCTTTCTTAAGGGGGCCTATGCTTGACCCTGTTACTGGGGTTGTAATTATGACTGCACATGGCCGTTCATTGATCCACACTGATGACATCACAATGTACGAAGCTACTACTAACTGGGGCTGGTGCAACCAGGAAGATGGAGCGCGTTGCTGGAAATGGGAAATTCCCAAAGGATTATCATCCGATATGGAAAACGATTTCGCTATTTTCCGTTTGGCCGATATCTATTTGATGAAAGCCGAATGTTTGGTCCGTATAGCCGGTGCCCCGGTTGCTGAAGCTACAACTTTGGTAAACGCTATCCGCAAACGTGCCTTTATTCCTGAAAAACCAAAGACTGCTGCTACTCTTGAAGATATTCGTCTTGAACGTCGTTTTGAACTGGCTTGGGAACAATATGCAAGGCAGGACAACATCCGTTTTGGTACTTTCCTTAACGCTGTTCCGGGATGGAGGGGCGTAAGCGATCCAAAACACCTGTTATTCCCGATACCTAAAGATGCTATGGATGTGAACAGTAAGCTAGTTCAAAATCCAGGCTATTAATATTATCACCAGTGAAGCCCTCATTCCATCTGGTTTGATCTTTTAAGGTCAAGTCTTTTAAGTGAAGGTTTCACTTAAACAAAAAAAGGCTGTCCGGTTTCGGGCAGCTTTTCTTATGCTTTGGTCTCTCATTAAATGTTTCGGTGCTCTGCACCTATTATTTTGCTTGTGGCTTTAAATCTACAAATATCCAAGTACTCTGCACCGAATTTAAGCAGCAGATTAACGGTTTATTTGTAGGTAAATTCCCATAACGATTTATCCAGATTTTGAACTGATTTGCTATGTATCTATAATGTAGTCCATTGCGTTTGTGGAAACACTAATAAGCAATGTAAAGGTATTTCAATATATTTCCAATTATTTCAGTTTATTTCAATGTATTTCCGTTCCTAATCTATCAGTTTATTTCATTCAAATACAAAGAAGCATTTTTAAGGATTTTGATAATCTCGGTAAGTCGCATGGGCTTGGCAATATAGTCGTTCATCCCCATTTTGATACATTCGTCGCGGTCCTTCGACATGGCATTGGCGGTCATGGCGATGATATAAGGTTGCTGGATTTTCAATTCCCTGATTGCTTGAGTAGCCTCAATCCCATCCATACCAGGCATTTGAACATCCATTAAAATAACATTGTAATTGTTTTTTTTCAGGGCATCCAGTGCCTCAATTCCATCAGATGCCAGATCAAGTTGATAACCAAGCTTATGCAAAATTCTTTGGATCAATTTCTGGTTAATAATATTGTCTTCAGCTATTAAAATGTTAAGGGGATAATCCTCGGCAAAAGTAGCTGTTAATATCCCATTTTGAGTATCGTCAGCAACTTGATCTTTTGCTGGCGACAACACTGCCTGCAGGCTCTTGATCAGGCGTTGTTGTTTGACGGGTTTTGTAATGATAAACGAGAAAAGTCCCGGGTAGATTTTTTTGCTTTCCTGACCAATGGAGGTAAGCATGATCAAAGGCGTTGGAATGTTGCGTTTTTTTATTGCTGTGGCCAGATCGACACCATCCATATCCGGCATTTGCATGTCTGTGACAATCAAGTCGAAATAATTTGCATCCGAATTGTCGATGATTTCGAGGGCTTCAGGTGCCGATAAAGCCAACTTTGGAATTAACTTCCATTGTTCAAGCTGAATTTCAAGGATTTTCAAATTTGTCGGATTGTCGTCAACAATCAGAACCTTTTTCCCATATAACTCCTTCATGTTATCCGAAGGGGGTCTGATCCTCTCCTTGGTACTAATCTCAGTTTGATGCGAAAAGATAAATGTGGATCCAATACCCAAATGGCTTTTCACTTTGATTTCACCACCCATCAATTTTACGAGCCGCTCAGTTATGGCAAGTCCCAACCCGGTACCCCCATACCTCCGTGTTGTGGAAGCATCAACCTGTGTAAATGAGTCAAATAAAAAGTCGATCTTGTTTTCAGGAATCCCAATACCCGTGTCTTTAACCTGGAATCCAAGGACAATTTTCTTGTCATCAGCATTTGAAGAGACCAAATAGACCTTTAAATAAACTTCTCCTTTTTGTGTAAACTTTACAGCATTATTAATCAGATTGATGAGGATTTGTTTGAGCCTAAGGCTATCCCCAACAATCTGGGGTGGTACGTTAAGGTCGATTTCGTAGATCAAGTCAAGTCCCTTATTTGCAACTTTTTGCGAAAAAAGGTCCATTACCTCTTCGATGCAGCTCCGCAGATCGAAATCTTCATGTTCGATCTCCATGTTCCCCGATTCGATTTTCGAGAAATCGAGGATATCATTGATCACGGCGATCAGGTTGTCGCCGCTTGTGATGATCGTATCGATATATTCCCTTTGTTCAGGAGAAAGCTGGGTCTCTGCAAGCAAGGCAGCCATACCGATCACACCGTTTAGCGGTGTCCTGATTTCGTGGCTCATTGTAGCGAGGAACGTACTTTTCGCCCGATTTGCCTGTTCGGCATCCTTTCGGGCTTTTTGCTCCATCATTTTTTGGCGCTGGAGTTCCTCCGATTGGCTCAACAATTCGGCATTGAGTTCCGACAATTTCTTCGATTGTTTTTCAATCTCGGAGGTTCTCTCCTTTACCTGTTTTTCAAGGTTTTTCCGATGACGACGGACAGCATTCAGCCTATCTTTGTAAAAAGCAATCAAAGATCCTATTACAAAAATAGTTGCCAGTATTTTAAACCACCATCTTAGCCAGATAGGTGGGGATAAATACAAATAAAGTGTCAGCGTTTCGGCCGACCATTGTCCGATTTTGTTTTGGCTCTTTACTTTAAAGATGTAGTTTCCTGGATTCAAATTGGTATAAGTAGCCGAATTTTTGTTGCCAACATAATTCCAGTCTTTATCGAAACCTTCCAATTTATAAGCATAAATTTTATTTTCCGGTAACGAATAATCAAGTGCTGCGAATCCAAAAGTTAAAAAGGATTCTTTGTAGGTCAGTTTCATCGACTTAGTTTCCGAAATGTCCTGTTTTAATGGGGATGAAGGGTCATTCTTGTTCAAGGCAACCGGAACGCTCTTGTTAAACAACATAAAATCGGTCAATACGATCGGAGGAATATAGGATTCCTCCTTAATTTGTTCCGGGACAAAAGAATTATAACCGTTAAGCCCTCCAAAATAGAGTTTACCCGATTTTCCCTTAAAAGCAGAATGGGGTTTGAAAGCATCACCCTGCAAGCCATCCTCGACTGTATAGTTTTTTATTGTTTTTGTTGCCGGGTCGTATTTGGAAATCCCTTTGTTTGAGCTTAACCATATATTTCCATTTTGATCTTCAATGGCCGCATCGAGTAATTGGCTAGCCAGGTTATTGTTGTTTTCGATTGGAATGAACTTTTGTACGGTGGGATCAAAATAGTTCAAGCCATTGGTAACTGTACATACATAGATTTTACCGTCGCGACTTTCCAAAATATGGTTTAAAGAGTTGCTGGACAGGGTTTTATTTTCTTCGGTAAAATGGGTGAACCTATTTTTTCCTGGTTCGAAAAGATTCATTCCAGTATCTGTTGTTCCGATCCAGAAATTTCCTTTATTGTCCTCAAGAATGGTACTTATATTATTACTAGTTAGGCTTTTAACTATATTGTTGATATTTCTGTATTGGATTACCTGATTGGTCCTTGGGTCCAATACACACACCCCGTCGCCATATGTCCCGATCCAAATTTTACCGTCTTTGGCAACCATCGTATAAAGAACATTTTTATTGCTAACGGTTATGCCGGGATATTTACTGAGATCGATTTTTGTGAATTGGTTGGTTTTAATGTTATACTTGCACAATCCATTGCCCCATGTCCCAATCCAGAGGTTATCATTCCCATCCCCTGAAATTGTTGTGACGTAGTTTCCTGCTACACTGTTTTTTGTAGGATAGGATTTAAAAACAACCGATTCTCCTGTTATCGGGTTGATCCGGTTTAAGCCTCCACCGTCTGTGCCTATCCACAAATCTCCGTTGCCCGATTCATAAATACTGAGAACAAGATTGTTCGACAGGCTTTTAGGAGCCGATGTATGCCTGAAATGGTTAAAGTTGTCGGTACTTTTTCTATAAAGGTTGATCCCTCCACTGAATAAACCAACCCACATATTGCCAGAACTATCTTTTAAAACCGTTGTAACAGAGGTTGACGATATGCTCCTGTCATCGATTTCGTCGCTTATAAAACGGATAGATTTTTGTAAACCATAATTGTAAAGGAACAACCCTTCATTTTCGGTTCCTATCCAGAGGTTGTCATTTTCGTCTTCGTTTATGCACTGGATGTTACTTTTTGCAAGGGCGTCCGATTTTGTGAGATCTTTAAAGCTTTGTAACTTCCCAGTTTTCTGGTCTAAGAGGCTTATCCCGTTAAGGGCACTTCCAACCCATAACCGGTGACTTCTGTCTTCAAAGATAGAAAGGATAGTATTGCCCAGATTTGAACTGTTCATTTCCGATCCCAAGTTGTAGCGGACAAAAGTACTGTCGGAACTAACAAAACGGTTTAAACCCCCGTTATGGGTTCCCAACCAGACGGTACCCTGACTATCGCAATAAATTGTGGTCACATTGTTGTCGCTGATAGAAGTGGTGTTGTTTGCTTGATGTGAAAACCGCTTGTATTTCTGTGTTTCGGCATTAATTATCGTAACCCCTTCAGATGTTGCGAGCCAGATCCTGCCCGATTTGTCCTCCGTGATCTTTGAGATATTATTGCTTGAGATACTGTTCGGATTATTGGGGTTATGGAATGCATGTTTGAATTGATTGGATTCGCGGTTATAGAAATTGAGCCCACCTCCCCATGTGGCAATCCATATCCTACCTTTAGAGTCTTCAATAATATGCCGGACATAGTTGTTGCTCAAACTTCTGGAGTCAGTCGGATCGTTGAAAAATTTCTTAAACTGATGGCCATCGTACCGGTTCAGGCCATTTTCTGTGCCGATCCAGATGAACCCACGGCTGTCTTGCATGGTGCACAAAACATCAGTGTCAGATAACCCTTCGTTGGTTCCAATCCGCTTAAAATTAAGTTGATGGATCTGACTAAATGCCTGTAATGAAAAGAATTGAACCAGTATTAGAAGGAAGTAGCTGTAATTTTTCATTCAAATAGGACCATTAATTGGTGTGATGAAACGCAAATAAGAATATCTGTATTATATTAATATATAGATATTTACACAGAATTGTCGAAATATTGCTTTATTACTTTAATCGTCAATTATAGGGAGCCAAGATAAGTTTTTTAAATGGAATATTTTAATGCCATCTCACATGATTCCTAAAAATCGCACCGAAGTAAAATATACATTCACTCTATAATGTTCATAATCATTTACAGGGCAAAAAAAAATGATTTTTTATTTTAAACCTGTTATAAAACATGTTTTTCATATAAATAAGAAAAATTAAACCATGTAACTAAATTATTTTTAATTTTGGCTCAACTAAGTAAAATTTTGAACTGTTCTTCCTAAACATTATGAAAAAAATATTTTCCTGTTTAGCCATTTTATATTTTTGGGGAGTACTTGCCTCAGAAGTAAAAGCGCAAGTCTGCACCTCATTAACAATTACTGGCGGATCGCTTGTCGAAACAAAGCCTTCAGAGGATCGTTATGAATTTTGTTGTGGCCTTCCAACTTTGGTTATGGAAGCTCCATTAAATGCTGCCTGGAGTTATCAATGGTACGAAAACGATGCTTTGATACCTACGGGTACGACCAATATTTATAAGGCAAGTGGTGCTGGGTTATTTTATGTTAAAATTACGAATATTTCAAACCCTTTGATCCAATGCCAATCTAAAACTATTCACCTTGATTGCATGGCAACAGTGGATATTACGATCACACCTGATAATTTTCTTACAAAAAAAGCTGATGGAACTTACACGATTTGTTGTGGACAAACAACAAATTTATCCGTAGTAACGGATCCGGTATCGAATTGGGAATGGTTTTTAACCGGGCTTGGAAGTGTCAACCCTTTAACAATTGTTACTGAGGATCTTAAATGTAAAGATTTTAATCGAACCGTATCGGCGGTAAATTCATCAACTGGTTGTATCAGTTCACAAGTTATCAGGTTTAAAGTACTCAACGTATATAGTGGAGGCATATTAGATTCGCATTCGATATGCGAAGGTGTAGCCGCGAATAAACTTATTCAGGATCCGGACTCGCCACCATCAGGCGGAGATGGATCGTACGAATTTCAATGGTTCCAAAGCACTGTTGGATGTACTATGCCAGGAGATTTCGCTTTAATACCAGGTGCTACAAACGAATATTATTCTCCAGGAAAACTTACCCAAACGACCTATTTCCGGCGTCAGACAAAGGTATCCGGATGTGGGACGGCCGCATTTATTAATTGTGTTACGGTCACAGTAGATAAAATCCCAGTTATATCAAGCCCTATAACCAGTGAAATATGCACAGGTTCTACTATCGATTATATCCCTATAACATCGAATGTTAGTGGTTCAACTTTTACCTGGACTGCCAGCGTTATATCTGGCGGGGTAACAGGGGCAAAACCGGGATCGGGAATTGAAGGCACTTCCCTTGGTGATGTTCTCACATTGCCCGCAGGTTCCTTTGTTCGTGGAACTGTGAAATATACGATCACGCCAACTGGCCCCGAACCTACCTTATGTGTGGGTGTTCCGGTTGAGGTAATAGTTACAGTGAACCCAATACCAAACGTTAAACCGTTGGTCGCTGGGCAAACGATTTGTTCGGGGGGCACAACAACCCAGGTCTTGCTTTCATCGGATGTGTCAAATGTTACATGGAATTGGAGTACCACACAACCACCAGAAATAACACCTGTGGTCAATGGAACATCTGCCTTTCTTCCGGCACAGAATTACGTGAGCACACTCGCTGGGGCCGATAATGTTGTCTACAGTATCGTCGCCAATGGGCCGGCTCCTGCTGCTTGTCAAAGCCCTGTTACCTATTATGTGGTAAAAGTCAATCCTTCCCCAACAGTGACAAACAGTTCAATGGTACAGTCGATTTGTTCAGGTAGTACCACAACAGAAGTCGTTTTGGAGACCAATGTTCCCGGAACTGCTTTTACGTGGGAGGCCACGGCCAACCCAGTTTCACTTGTTTTTTCACCAATAAAAGGCGATACAAAATTACCGGCAACAATCATCACAAACCCAACAAGCTCTCTTGGTACAGTTACATATCTGATTACCCCAAGTGGAACAAGCATCGGGGCATGTCCAGCAACTTCGAGGGAGTATGTAATTAATGTTTATCCTAAACCAAATATAACCAGCGAATTGACAAGGAGTATATGTAGCAATTCGCCATTCAGTTACGATATAACGAGCGATGTGACCAATTCTACTTTTCATTGGTCCAGGGCTACGGTTACAGGAATCGCCAATGGATTAGCTGAAGGAAGCGAATCCAATATCGCAGAGATTTTAGTCAACATGACCAATAGCCCGATCGATGTAACTTATGTTTTAACACCTACCGGGCCCAACCCCTTGAAATGCGTTGGAGCCCCTTCAAACCTGGTGGTTACGGTAAAACCAAAGCCACAGGTTTATGCGGGAGCAGACAAAACAGTAAACTGTGGGACAAGCGTTTCATTAAATGATGCTACTGCCACAGGAGGCACTGGGGCAATTACCAGTTATTCCTGGGAACCTTCAATCGAGATCAATGGCCCCTCAAATATTTTAAATCCCACAACCAAAAACCTCACAGTACCCACGAATATTTTTACCTTGACTGTTACCGATGTCGGAACATGCTCCAATTCTGATGCCGTCAACGTTACGGTCACCGGAATTTGTTTGGATGCTGCTCCCTCTGCTTCGCCACAATCGATATGTTTTGGCCAATCTTCCAATTTGAACGCCAATGCAACCGGCGGTTCCGGGTCTTTCACCTGGACATGGACTTCGGTTCCACTCGGATTTACATCAACATCGGATAAGGTCAATGTGACACCATTGACAACAACTGTTTACACCGTTGTTGCCGATGATGGTTTTAGTTCGGTTTCACGTTCAATTACCGTAACTGTCAATCCGTTGCCTAAATTGTATAATCTCACTGGCGGAGGTGAGTATTGTTCCGGCGGTATAGGGGTTCCAATCGGGCTTGATGGATCTGAAGTTAATGTAGATTATCGACTTTATAAGGGGATATTACCGGTAGGATCGACAGTTCATGGCACCGGATCTGCTATTTCATTTGACAATATTACCGCTGCCGGCACTTATACTGTGCAGGCCACCAACATTGTAACCAACTGCCTGTTAGATATGCCAGGAAGCAAGGATGTCATTATAAATCCTTTGCCATCGGTTAATGCTGGCTCCGATCAAACAATACAATTCGGAACAAGTACTACGCTTACAGGTACAGCTTCCGGTGGGACTGGTACGTTAGGTTATTCATGGACTCCTGCAGCCCAGATCGTGTCCCCACAAAACATTACGCTATCGCCCAAAACGATAAACCTTTATGCGAATACGGAGTTTACGCTTACCGTTACCGATCAAAAGGGTTGTCAAGGTTCCGATCCGGTTATGATTTTTATGGATGGTAGTGCTTTGGATGTTACTCTTGTTGTTACCCCTGACGTGATCTGCAACAATGGATCCCAAATCTCATTAACCGCAACTCCAACCGGTGGTTCTTTGAAATATACTTATCAATGGACAAATAATGATGGCAGTAGAATACCTCTTTTCAGTTCTACAGATCAGAACCCTACCGATAAACCCACAGTTAATACAATTTACCATTTGGTAGTTTCCGATGGTTATAACACTGTATCAAAGGATATTGGAGTAACAGTGAACCAATTACCAACGAAATTCAATGTTACCGGGGGAGGGGATTACTGTCCGGGCGGAACGGGATATGAAGTTGGTCTCGATAATTCTGAAGTGGGGGTAACCTATCAATTAAAAAGGGGGGGTATCGACTTTGGATCTCCGATGCCAGGAACAGGCAAATCTATTTCCTTCGGATTACACACAGCCGCTTTTACTTACACTGTGGAAGCCACCAATACATTGACAACTTGTACCAATACGATGACAGGAAGTGCAATCATTACAATTCTTCCGCTCCCTGACCTCTTTACTGTTACTGGTGGAGGAGATTATCCGACAGGCGGTTCAGGTGTTAAAATTTACTTATCGGGTTCACAAACTGGTATTGAGTATAGACTTTTTTTGAATTCCGTTTTAAAAGATGGCCCCATTTCTGGTACAGGAAATGCCTTAACATTTGCAGCCCAGACTGGTCCGGGCACTTATGTGGTCAAAGGCAAAAACACTACAACTACGTGCGAAACAGAAATGCGTGGCAGTGCCGATGTGGGTATCACTCCGTTACCTACATTGTTCAATGTTTCCGGAGGCGGTCAGCGTTGTTTCGGCAGTTTAGGTTTACCCATAGAATTGAGCGGTTCGGAAAACAATATCAGATATGAACTTCAGCTTAATTCCAAGTCCATCATACCCGCTGTCAGCCTTGACGGAACAGGTGCCCCGTTGACATTTAAGGCTCAACTCAATAGCGGTAATTATACGATAAAGGCGGTAAATATAACCAGCAGTGAATCTTTGATGATGAATGGAAGTGCCACCATTGTCGAAAATCCATTGCCGGTTGTCTATGCCATGGTAGCACCTACAAATATTTGCCCCGGCGAGTCAATTTATCTTAACGGTTCGGAATTGGGTATTGACTATTCATTAATGAATGGATTAGTCGTTGAAAAAACTTTGGCAGGAACAGGAACGACCGGGCTTTTGAATTTTGGTGTTGTGAACAATCCGGGCACCTACCGGATCTTGGGGAGAAACAGAACAACCTTGTGCGAAATCTGGATGGATGGAACCATAGTTGTCAATTCTGCCCCTGATGTGTTTACGGTCAACCCTCCGGGAATTATCTGTATCGGCACATCGATTAGCTTAACTGGTTCACAAACAGGTATTAATTATCAACTTCGCAAGGATATTGTCACCAATGTTGGGTCTCCGATTCCAGGAACCGGATCAGCCTTGAATTTTGGCCCTCAGATTTTGCCTGGTGTTTACAGTGTTGTTGCAGTAAATCCGGTTACTAACTGTTATTCATGGATGGATGGGAATCCTACAATACAGGATCCCCCGGTAATTTTTAACATGACCCCTGGAGGAACGATGTGTGCAGATGCCATCATTGGTCTTAACGGTTCAGAGATCGGCATGATATACGAATTGAGACTGAACAATTCGATCCTTGTGAATAGCATGATTGGCACAGGTAATCCTATCCAGTTTGGTACTTATGGTACTTCAGGATCGTATTCGATAACGGGGATCAATCCGGTCACACGGTGTGAGACACTTATGGACGGGGTACTTAATATTCTAGCCACCCCAATTGCTTACAATATACTCCCTAACGGGATCGCATGTACCGAATCTTCCATCGGTCTCGATAATTCCGAATTGGGTGTGAATTACAAACTGATCTTCAATGGAAAGACTATTCTCGCAGGCCCTATCGCAGGTACCGGTTCCGCAATTTCTTTTGGAATTCAATCGCAGCATGGAGATTATACTATTGAGGCAATAAACAGTGCTACAGGGTGTTCCAGGGTGATGAACGGAATTGCAAAACTTTCTGCACGGCCTATCCAATATGTTATTCAACCACAAATGACACAATGTTCCGGGAGCGAAATTTATTTAAACGGTTCTCAGGTTGGGGTAAATTATAAGCTCTTCCGTGATGGCATCCTCCAACTGACTTTGCCGGGAACTGGCTTAATCCTAAATTTTGGCCCACAGGTTTTGAGCGGAAGCTATACGATTATTGGAAATGATCCGGTTACAGCCTGTGAAAATCAAATGTCAGGCAGTGTGACAATTACCGCACTTCCATTGGCCTTTAACACAACTCCTTTGGGTGTTAACTGTTCACCTACAATAGTAGGGTTAAGCAGTTCACAAACAGGTGTTAATTATCAGCTTTATAATAGTTTGGGTCTGGTGGGGTCACCGGTTTTAGGTGTCAATGCGGCTATTTCTTTTGGTTCCCAGACCAGCGATACCTACTATGTTGTTGCAACAAGTGCTTCATCTGGTTGCAAGGTTACAATGTCTGGTACTGTAGTCATAAACCCTCAACCGACAGTAAATGTTGGTGTTGATGAATCGTTGTGCGTTGAGCCTGCCTCAACAATTGTGGTCACAGGATTGGCTACCAATTACGATCCTGATCCAACGAAAATCCTTTGGGAAGATTTAATGTCAGAAGGTACGTTTACGAATCCGAACAGCCTTGTTACCGGTTACAAACCAAACGCAACACCCGGAAAGAGAACTTTAAAATTGACTGTCAGTGGAATCAATGGTTGCAATGGGGTTACAGTATCAGCCACAAAGGTAGTTGAGGTGTATATCCTTCCGACTTCCAATGCGGGTGCTGACCAGGTGATTTGTGAAAATTCCACCGCCACAATGGCCGGCGTAATTGGGGGCCATTCCAAAACAGGTAAATGGAGCGGTGGAACGGGTTCGTTTGACGATGCAACGAAGATGAATGCCATTTATACTCCTGGAGCTTCCGATATATTAGCTGGTAAAGTCAGACTTAATTTAACAACAACTGATCATTCCCCATGTG
>JBAXWR010000206.1:0-12860 GCA_037128295.1 Mariniphaga sp. | reverse complement strand
GGTTTATGAAGCTTTATTGCTGCATTTATGGGAGCCATCAGACGGTCTTCCGGACCTAATTTTCGGTATAAATCACAACCTACCCTGAAGATGGTATCTTTCAATGCTTTATTCCTGAAGCGGGAAACCAGATCATCAATATGAACTTCTAAATCGGCAGCGGTAAAATCATCAGGATAAGCTGCCCTCAGAATGTCAGCCGATTGAAGCATGACCTCCCTGGTAAAATGCAAAACCTTAGGGTCTTCCAGAACTTCATACAAATACACGGCATCGGGATGAAGCGCATATCCGTAATAAGCCGCAGTAGCGTGTCCCAGGTTATGAATGAATGCTTTGCGGTCGACCCAGGCTTTGATGTTGCTTTTGGGTGCCAGGCCTTTGATCTGAGGAATAGGTGATTTGAATCCTTTCGCATCGAGGATCAGCGTATTGTAGGCTTCAGCAAATACCACCAGCGGATCTTTTTCCAATTCGGCCTGAGGAATAATGGGAACCATTTTGCCAATACTGGTTTCGACAAGACCGACAAGTGTCTCCACGGGGAATTCTGACGGAAGGTTCTTCATCAACTCTTCCCGTACAAAATCGGCTGCCGATCGCATGTTTTCGGCTAGAATAATATCCAGCGGAGTTGCGGGATCGTTGGCATTCCGTTTTTCAAGTGCAGAAGCAATAACAGGCACAATCCGCGCCAGCACATTTTTACCGACCGATACAGCCAATATTCCTGCAGATGAAACTGCTTCAACAACCTTTTCCCTTTCCAATGCCGAAATCGCACGTACATTCGGAACAAGGATCTCCATGTCCTTATCACTTTTAATGACTACCCGGTAACTTCCTTTCTCGTTTAGCCTGGCAATGATCACAGGATCAACATCAATGAAAACAACCTCGTAGCCACTGCAACCAAAAAGTTGACCGATAAATGAACGACCAATTTTACCAGCACCAAAAATTACTATCTGATTCGAGTTAACCATTGATTTGCTTTTGGTACAATTCGTAATAAGGTTTTATTTTAGTCAGTTTTTCTCCGGATTTTTGTTCGAAATAAGTGCCGCCCATATAAAAACATGCATATCCTCCTGAAACAATTCCCCAACAACTGGCCTCCTGAAGGTTCGGAGGTTCAACCCCATTTTGCATCTGACTTACAATTGAAGCAATAACACCACCGACAAAATTATCACCGGCACCAGTTGTATCGCCTACTTTATTGGCTTTCAGCTCATCAACAATCTTTTTTGAAACCGGCATTTGGGTTAAAACCAACTTTTCAAAAAACTGACCGTTGGAGTAAACTGAAACAGGATTGGATCCATTGGTGATGATCAGTGCGGAAACCTGTTTATCAATGAAGAAGCTGATTGCTGCTTCAACTGTAGTTTCGCCGCTTAGGCGCAAAGCTTCCTCCTGATCGGCAATAAGCAAGTCGATGTATTTGTAGCTCTCATCGCTGCTACCCAAAGGCCATTTCTGGTCCGGATTTCTTTTTTCGTTCCGGAAGTCGAAAACAGTGTTCACGATGGTTATGCAGCCATTCGATTTTGATTTCTTCAGCAGATCAGTCAAACCATCATGGATTTCAGGAACCAAAGCGGTACCACCAAAAACCACAATATCTGACTTGAAAAACGCTTCATCCAATTGCTCCGGCCGATAATTCCAGGCAGCTCCGATGGAATTGATGAACATGCGCTCACCGTGACCATTGTCAAAACACGGATCGGAAAGAACCACTGTTGACGGTGTAATATTTTCGGTGAGCCGATAATCATGAAGTTTAACCGGAGTATTCTGAAGCGAATAAAGCAGATATTTTCCTGTTTCATCTTTTCCGCCGCGTCCGTAAAAACGAACCTCACAATGCTGCGGATCGGTTAATTGTGCGGCATGGATCAACGACACAATCGATGGTCCGCCGATATTCTTTTTGTCCGGGGTTCGGCCACCGGTAATTGTGCCAATAACCGTTTCAAAAGATGATCCGGCAAACTGAACAAACTCTTCATTAAAAACCAAATGGCCGGGAGTTAATCCACCATCGCCACGTTTGAGGGAGATGAACTGACAAAACGAATCGCTTGAAAAATCAATATCCGTGTATAAAAGATCAACCAGGCAGCAGCCAACTCCTGAAACAATAATTTTCTTTGACATTATTTAGATATTTTAAAACAGAGGGATTAAAGGAATTTGGAATAGTCACTGACCAACAGATGAATGGGTTGTTCGTCTTCTTCGATGACAGGGAAACGACCGATCTGTTCGTGAAAACAATTGTCGTTGCTGTCGTCGTTCACCATACTGACTTCACCTACCAGCACTTTGCCTTTACCGGCTTCTCCGTAAAAACGGTGATACATGCCTTGTTCCAGGCAAATGCTTTCGCCTGGAGTTAATACAATTTTTCCTCCTGCCTGAACAGTATGTTTTACACCGTCAACCTTAAGGGTTACAGGAGTATGAGCAAGTTGGTTGTCTTTGGTCGAATTATTGAGTTCAATCACCAGGTTTCCACCTCCACGGTTGATGATGTCCTCCATCTTGGCCCAATGGTAATGCATCGGCGTTTCCTGGTTTTCCTCTACGATCATTATTTTCTCGGCATAAGGTTTCCGATCTACATTGAACTTCCCGTTGCGGATGGTGAATAAGAACAATCCTCTTTTGTAGAAATCGCCCGAGCCAAAGTCGGTAATGTCCCAACCGAGCATGTTATCTATAATTTCCCTGGTATTTTCCCGATCCTTTTTCCAGTCTTCAATGCCCCAGTAAGCCCATGGTGGAAGTATAAATTGCTTTTCGGCCATAAAGGCTTTTGCACTCTTTAGAATCTGGTTTATTTCGCTACGTTTCATCGTTTAGATTTTTAATTTATTACATATACATTATTCAATTCTCTCAATTTTATTTTGTGGAAATAAGGTTTTGATTATTCCTCTTTCAGCTTAAAGGCACTGAATAACAAATAAGTCAAGGCAATCATCAAAACGGCCATGCCACCGGTTTGTCCGAACGAATCGGAGGTAATTCCCATGATCAGCGGGATAACAGCTCCACCGGCAACTCCCATAATTAAGAGGCCTGATATTTCGTTTGCACGGTCTGGAACCTTTTTCAATGCCGCTGAGAAAATTATGGAGAACACGTTGGCAACAGCAAGCCCGATAATAAATATCATAGACAAAATACCCCAGAGGTTTCCGATCAGAAGCATCACAAGCATGGCCGGAATGGAAATTAACATACTAACAATGAAAAATTTACGCCCTGACAGTTTTGCAAGAAGAATGGCTCCGGCAAAAGTGCCTACGGTTCTGGCCACAAAATAAAGGCTGGTGCCCAATCCGGCTTTCTCCAGAAGGATACCGCAACGCTCCATCAAAAATTTGGGAATAGTCGTGTTTAAACCAACGTCTATTCCAACCACGAATACAATCCCGAGGAAAAGCATGAGAATGGTTTTATCTTTTAACAGGCTAAACGATTCCCCAAATGTGGAAGTACCTTGACTCAACGGTTCTTCATGGATCGGGGTAAGCAGTAGCCATAAACCTGAAATCACGGTGATAACGCCAAAAATAAGGAAGACCAGTTTCCAGTTTCCAAAACTTCCGGCTGCAACTGCAGCAATAATCGGCCCCAGAAAGGCGGCAATAGCCTTGATGAACTGGCCAAGGGTCAGGCTGCTGGTCAACCGGTCGCCCCGCACTACATTGGTAAGCAGCGGGTTTAATGAAACCTGGATAATCGTGTTCCCAATTCCCAGCAACCCAAACGCAACAAGGATCATCGGGAAATTATAGCTGACCAGTGGAAGCAACATGGCCACCAGCGTTATACCCATACTTATTATCACCGTTCGTTTCCGGCCCAGTTTGTTCATCATGATTCCTGTGGGAACCGAGAGAATGGCAAACCAAAGAAACAAGGTCATAGGTAACATATTGGCAAGCGTATCACTCAGTGTAAAATCCTGTTTCACATAGTTCGTTGCGATGCCAACCAGATCGACCAGACCCATAACGAAAAATCCGAACAGAACCGGTAATACTTTAGTTATTGAAGTGTTGTTTTGCATTTCACAAATTATTTATTCAGTTTTTATAGGTTGTTTATGTTCTTGAATAAAGTGTTAATCTCATCCATCCCATTCAGTAACTCAATGGTCAGGTCAAAATTTCTGATTTCTCCTGGGTCGAGGTATTCAAGCATCCCTTCGTTTCGGGGATCAGCTCGTCCGCCGACATAACAGTTGCAAGGTTCCAAGCCCATCACATAATCGCCTTCGCCCATTTGTTTCCACTGTGTAAAGTTGAAAAGCTGATTTTTATTGAAATGAATGGCAACACCTAATTCAAGCTTTTTATTGATCAAAGCCACACTCGTAGCGCCATTTTGATCGCCCTTCAGCTGGTGGTAGAAAACCTGCTCCTGATAATCATGGGTTGGTTTCTGGCTTTGACCATACGTCGTTTTACCTTTTTCAGCTTCCTGATCCCGTGGTGTCAGTTTTTCTGTAGGAGTTACTAAAACGGCATCTTCGTCAAGCAACGGATAGCCCATATTGAAGTGAAACAGAAGCATCAGCGCTTCCTTTTTGAATCCCAGATTCTCTACAGAATTATGAATGGTGATTTTGTTTTCACCGTATTTGCAGATAATCTTTCTGGAAAACATAAAATTTTCACCAAATAACCTGGCTTCTCTCATTTTCCCGCTGATACTTATCACTGGCTTTCCATCCTCCCAATCGACTCCAGCCCCTACTTCTTCTGCCGGTGTGTTCGATATACGGCCATGAATACCTAACGATTCCCCACCATATTTGCATGAAGAACCTACATTTCTCAATCCACAGGTTGTAAGAAAGCCTGCAAAAAAGTTGCGCAAAAAACCAATGCCATCTTCATTATAATATTCCGGAGAAACAATTCCTGCTTTGGTTATATAACTACAATTCGTCCCTTTAAATGACAAACCTGCTATATCAAGGCAGCGGTCTGCCAGAACTGTAAATTCAAGACCAGATCCCGCTTTTACATCGAAGGCTTTTACCCCTTTTGATTTTCCTCCTGATAGTGTATATTCCTTTACCCCAAATAGCTGGCTGAAATCCCCGACATATTTGAGCATTTGTCGTTTTTCAAAATAATTTGCATCCATAATTGGTATCATTGATTAGCTTTAAAAATCAAATAGCTTTTCCCGGTAATTGGTTATTATGATTTGGCTGATTCCTTTCGCCTGATTTCTTTCACGGCACTTGGTAGAAGCAAAGTTTCAGACATGAATCTACCATGTGTCACAATTCTTAAATCTTCAATTGTTTTGATGAATCCTCCTTCTCAAAGTTTCGAATACCGGTAGTTCCGCCACCTTTAAGAGTAAGCTCAACAGGGGTATTGGTTTTCCATGCTCCGTTTGTAAAATCAGGAACTTCAATAGAATTGGAACGATTGGCAACCGATTTTTCACTTAGCGGACCAATGGCACTCCAGAGAGCTGCATCATAAACATCTTGATCGAGAGGTAATCCGTTACGTAGACAATCTATCAAGCGCCAATCCATTAAAAAGTCCATACCACCATGACCTCCTACTTTTTTTGCTTCTCCGCCAATTCGCTTTACTAATTCAGGCATATATTGTTCTTCCAGTTTTTTCATCTCATCATCCTTCAACCATTCGTGACTGGTCGAAATACGAGCTGGATCAGGCCATTTACTGGCCACTCCTTTTGTGCCACTTACCAGATGAATGCGTGAATAAGGACGGGGACTTGTGACATCATGTTGAATCATGATGGTGTGGCCGTTGAAGGTGCGAACTGTAGTTGTATTCATGTTGCCGCGATAATGGTCGGTTTTAAACTCATTGTAAAAGCTGTCTTTGGCTGCCATCTCTTTTGCTTTGGCTGCCATTTGAAAATCAGCTGACGACATCGATGTTAGGTACTCCATCTGGTCACCCCGATTAATATTCATAACCTGGCAGATAGGTCCTAATCCGTGAGTAGGATAGAGGTTGCCGTTTCTATGCTGATTTTCTTTCAGACGCCACATTTCGGCAAATCCGTTCTTGTCGAAATTCCAATCCAAAAGGTTATGGATATACGCGCCTTCACCATGGACGATTTCTCCGAAGAATCCCTGACGGGCCATGTTCAATGTTAAAAGTTCGAAGAAATCGTAGCAGCAGTTTTCGAGCATCATACAATGCTTCCGGGTTCGTTCCGAAGTCTCAACCAATTGCCAGCATTCGCCTATGGTAATAGCCGCAGGAACCTCAGTTGCAGCATGCTTGCCATGTTCCATTGCATAAACTGCCATAGGTGTGTGCCACGACCAGGGAGTTGTAATGTAAATCAGATCTATATCCGGATTTTCGCACATGGCTTTCCATGCTTCCTTGCTCCCGGAGTATGATTTTGCTTTAGGCAAGCCCCTCTTCTCAAGCATTTTCTGACACTTTTCAACCCGATCGTCATACTGATCGCATAGAGCTACGATTTCTACCCCATCAATGTACGACATCCGTTCAACTGCTCCGGGGCCACGCATACCCAAGCCGACAAACCCTATTCGCACTTTGTCGAGTTTTGGAGCGGCATACCCCGACATGTTAAACTGTTGTTTCTGTTTTTTTGCTTTTTGTTTTGAAACTGATTCATTTCTAAACGAAGCAGCTTGACTGGCAAATCCGGTTGCCATCATTCCGGTACCCAATAGAGTAGTCCGGAGGAAATCCCTTCTGTTTGATCCCATTATTCTCGATTTAATTGTTACTTAAAAATCTAATTTGAATTTTTGAACAGAAAATATTCCGGTATATGAGCAAAAGCGATTCATATGCGGCCAAATATGTTGTAATTGCGAAGTCACTTTGTCCTTATTTTATAACCTATAAGCCCGTAATAAAGAATAAATAGGAAGCAAGGCAAGCAAACCCAATATGCACTTTGAGTTCCAACAATATCTTTTATAAAGCCAAATATTAAAGGGACAACGGCACCTCCCGCGATAGCCATTACGAGCAAGGAAGCTCCTGCTTTTGTGAACTTACCCAGATCTGCCATTGCAAGTGGCCAAAGTGCTGGCCACATAAGTGAACACCCCAACGCTATAAGCGATATAAACCAAATGGAGTTTGCGGCAGTAGACAATACCACACATATAGTTCCCGCAATAGCAATTGATGCACATACTCTTAGAGCCTTTGCTTGAGAAATAAATTTAGGTATAGTAATGATTCCACAAATATAGCCAACCACCATACCAACACTTGGAATCCAGGCATAGTTGGCAGCATTGGGTAGCTTTAGATTGGTTGCATAGTCAACCAAAGTACTCAATGCTATTACTTCTGCGCCCACATAAAGAAACAGGGCTATAACTCCAAGAATAAGATGAGGAAATTGCCATATTGAGGTTTTTTCTGCTGCATACGCACACTCAGAAGAAGTGCTACTACAATCGTCTTCGCCAACTGCTTTCACCTCGGGAAGTGGAGCCAACAGAGATATCACCCCAAGGAGGATAAATACCCCGATAATGATATAGAAGGGCAAAATCAGGTCTGATATTTCGGAAATTTCTGTTGTGTTTTTTCCGATTACCCAAGCCAGAAAAACAGGAGCAATTGGCCACGCTAGCTTATTACTAATACCCATGATACTCATCCGTCTTGCGGCACTTTCTATCGGACCTAAGATGGTGATGTATGGATTTACAGAGGCCTGCAAAAAAGTATTGCCAATGCCACTCATGAATGAGGCTACTAAAAAGAGTACAAAATTATTGTGTTTTGCAGAGAATACATATAGTAAAAAACCTACTGCAAAAAACATAAAGGATAGAGCCATAGTCTGCTTATATCCTATTTTTTTTATAGTCATTGAAGCAGGATAGCCAAAAATGATAAAAGTAGAAAAAGTTGCTGCAAGAACCAGGTAGGCTTGAGCCGATGAAACTCCGAGTGTACTATTTATAACAGGAATGAGAAATGAGTTAATACCAAGTGCAAAACCGATAGCAAAAAACATCATTCCTACAAACGCTAACGGAGCAAAATTGCTGGTTTGTTTCTGTAATGTCATAATTTTATTTGCTGTAAGGAGTCCATGTAATACTTTTTATCGAAAGTAAAATTGCCATTCTTGTTTAACCATCCTTTTAAAACACTTGCTTCGAGCTTTATCATGATAAATAGATTTATAAAATATACAGATTCAACAGATCAATATTTGAAGAAATTAGTGTTGGTTTTTATAGATGTTGCTTTTGGGCCACTTCAATAAAGGCCAGGATATTTTCAATACTGGTATCGCTCTCCACTGCGTGAGAGGGAGAGAAGATGTACCCACCATCGCGACCAAGTTCCAGAAGTCGTTCCGATTCGTTAATTACCTCTTCTTTTGTACCAAACGGTAAGGTTTTTTGCATTGACAGTCCACCATGAAAGGCCAAGCGTCCACGATATTTCGGCAAAATCTTAGGAATATCCATCACTTCGGGCTGGAACGGATTAAAACTGTTCAACCCAATGGCAATCAAATCATCAAACAGCTCGTCAACATCACCACAAGAGTGGATAGTGACAAACTTACCTGCCTGTCGAACCCGTTCATACACCTTCTTCAGGTATGGGTAAATGAACTCTTTCCAAACATCGTAGGTCTGCGGAGCCCAGTGATTCATCCCCCATGGTAATGCAATGCATGGGTACACATTTCCATTCGACAGTGAGAAATGTGTTTGCGAACCAATAATAGGCTTCACGTATTTAGTGAGATCCTTTTGGGCAAATACAGAAATCGAACAAATTATTATGATAAAAATAAGCAGTAGTTTTTTTTTCATCAGATTTTTTCTAATTATTTAATAATATATATCCAACCTGTTTTCAATGTTTGAATTAATGAAATCGCCATGATTGCTATATCACAAACCGAAATGAATATTTCCTCATGGCGATTCCATGTGACCTTAAAAAAAAACAAATTATATACACATGAAAGAAGGTATTCAAAAAGGTATCGAACTGTATTTCCTTCCCCCATTAGAGAAACTAGTTTTTTTATTCGTTAAGTTCTCAATGGAATAACCATATTCCATGAATGCTCAATCTGCCATGCTTTGGAGCCGTTTCCGGTGGCTGCAAAAAGATGAGTCGGGACTCCGTTTTCAATTAGTAAAAAAGGTCTTTCAAAATGGTTCTGAACAGTAGTTGTTCCGTCATTCCAGCGAATACTTCGGGAGTAGGCTTTGGGCTGATTGTACAAATTCCATTTCACTCCGTCATTCGACCATGCACGCAAACCTCCGCCTTCTTCACCACCAATATGCCCGAAACGGTCTTTCATAATCACCTCGAATCGGCCGTTGGCGCGCCATACATAGGGGTCTTCCACATCGTTATCCTGCCTGGCAGCTTTTTCAAACCGAAAGATCGGATCATCGCTTAAACGCTCGTATGGCCCTTCCGGCTTTTGTGCTTTTGCGACTCCCAACAGTAAAGGTGGTACAGGTCCTACTTCTGACGATTTGTACATTAATAATATTTCACCGGTTTCAGGAATTACGACAGGAGCCGGGTTGGTTGTAATAGTAGCATCCCATTTGCCGCGACGTGGTTCAATTACAGGTTTATCCAACCGTTTCCATGGTCCATAAACCGATTTAGAAATGGCTAACCCTATACGTTTGTTCATCCAGGCGGCATTCCAATCGGGTATATTTTCATCTTCAGGAATTTGGAAATCATAGGTGGTACCAAAATAGTAAAGCAGGTAATAATCCTGATACTTAATGATACGGGGGTTATGTGTTACCAACCCGTCAAAATAATCTTTACCGCGAACAGGAAGCACCACTTCTTCAAAAGTATAAGGTCCTACAGGAGTGTCGGCAACAGCACGAACCACTTCCGAGTTCGTTACCCAATTGCCAAAACCCAGTTTTTTTGACCAGCGGTCAGCAAACATATGGTAACGGCCGTCTTCGCCACGGATGACCGAGGATCCCCAAATCCAGTAATCTTCCATAGAATAACCACCACCTACCGGAGCTGGCAACAACCGATCTATAAATGATTCTTCAACCTGACGACACGAAAACATACCAGGCAAGATTCCTATTCCAGCTAATCCGCTGGCTGTTGTTTTAATAAAATTTCGACGCTCCATTTTGTGTTTTATTTTAGAAGTTCAATGTACTTCGTGAAATCTGCCATCAACAGAAATTCATTATCAACAAAAGCGACATCATAAGCGTGAATAACTCCCGAAGCTTTTGTTATCTCCTGTTCAACAGATTCTGACTGGGCTGAATTATTAAATATTATCAATCTTTCTTAATAATGAGAATCAATCCTTTTGATGCAGGTATGGAATGGTTCGTAGAAAGGTTTAGCACCTCCAATCACCACCCAGTCGTAGCCAAACAAAAGTCCCCCCATGGCGGCAACCAATGAGATCATCCAAATGTAGCGGTAGTTATACTCTGTTGTCTTTTTCATCTCAGAAATCAGATTGAATGTTTCGTTCATCGTTAACTGCCCGGTACATGGCCAAAATATTCTCGACCGGCACATTACTTTGTATGTTGTGAATTGAATTAAAAACATATCCACCGCCTTCGCTAAAAATGTTGATTCGTTCGCGCACTTCGTGGTAAACCTCTTCCAGAGTTCCGAAAGGCAAAGTCTTTTGGGTATCGACTCCACCGCCCCAAAAAACTAAATCTTTGCCGAATTCTGATTTTAATCGCGTAGCATCCATTCCAGTAGCTGAAACCTGTACCGGATTCAACACATCAAAACCTGCATCGATCAGGTCGGGGATCAGATCGTAAATGGCTCCGCAACTGTGGATAAATATTTTCCATTCAGTCAGTTCATGGATTTTGTCATTAATCGCCTTCTGAAATGGTTTAAATAACGAACGATAGGTGTCCGGATCGGTGAACAGGCTATTCTGAGTGCCAAAATCGGTACCGCTGACAAATACAACCTGTGCATGATTCCCAATAGCTTTGGCCAGTAACTCAATATTTTTCATGGCAATTTCGCACTGTTTCTCGAATACCTGATATATGTAATCGGGACGCATCATCAGTGACATGTACCATTCCTGGATGTCGCGAATTCCCTTTGTCTGTTTTCTCCATGTAGCTGGAACCAGAGCGACATCTCCAAATGCCATTCCCGGAAGTGTAACATAGATACCATAATTGGTTTGTTCATAAAGTTGTTTGGTAGTGTTGGCATAATAATTCAAATCCCTTTCCGATAAAACACCAAAATCAGATGCATTATCCTGAGGATCCAGTTTATCTTCATCAATGGGTTCCTGTCTGGTCAAGGCATCAAAGAAATAGCTTGATTCAGGCATTTTTGCACTTGGTGGAACCGATAAATCACCTTCAGGATAGATTAAAAATGCACCACGTTCGTCTTTGGTGCAATTAAAATCACCTGGAACAAGAACTTCTGTTCCATCAGGCATGGTAAATGGCTTCCAGTTTTCATTTCTGAACCCAAACAATGTATTAGGTCCGGGAACTCCAACCACATCAAGTTGCAATTTTCTTCTGAGGGGTTCTTCTACTTCACCAAGCATCTGATAAGGTTCAATTATCTTTACCTTCTCTTTGTAGCCCGGCAACAAAGTCTGATTCAGATAATGCAATGCTGTTGCCCCGATACCTGTCTGGCCACCTGCACCCAAATCCACACATAACTGATCAGGGGTTTCATGGCGGAGTGTTTTTATCAATCTTTCTCTTGGAGTCATGATTATAATCCGTTATTTATTATTAATTACTTATCTTCACAAAATATTACTATTACTAAAATTGACATTAATACAATTTGAAATCACTTATAACCATTAATGTATTAAAAAGTCAAGCTCTTTTTAAGTTAATTAATTCGCACAAAAACATGATATTCTTGTACTAATATGGTCTTTTTTATACAATCACCACTTTCTCCCCGTCTCTAAATCTCACCCTCTTACCTTTTGATTTTTACTTCATTACCGGTGTTGGGTCAACCTCCAAGTTGTCGGTGCGGAACAGATCTCTCCGATCATCACGTCGCTAAGAACAGTAGTTTCGTTGATCGTTATTGTGTATGGCCCGCCGACTGCAGGAGTTTTTATTTTCTGAAACCATTTTGCGGAAGATTCAGCGGTAGTGCGATAAGTAATTGTATCCCAGTTTGATTTTATAATTATATTTTCTGCAGGACTACACCATCGCCAAAATTTCACTTCGCTGTTCTGTTGAAGCACCATATGACTTCCGAGTATTGATGGCAGACGGACAGCAGCTGAAACTATTATTGAATTGAGAGTCAATAGCAAACAAACAATGACCGCATAAATTGATTCTTTCATAATTTCAATAGATTTTAATAATCAGCATACTGCAAGGCTGTTTGAACGTAAGCTTCAATATTCTCTATAGGTGTGCCATATTCAAGAAAATCTGCAGACTGCAAAATAAATTTACCTCCGGGCTTACCAATCTTTATGGTTTCTTCTGTTTTTCGTTTTACCTGATCTATTGTGCCATTCTGAATAATATTTACTTGGTCGACACCACCTATTATAACATAATCACCATTAACAATTTCCTTTGCTTTTCTCAGGTCAGCATCGCCTAGCGGTGAAGGTGAAAATGGCTCAATTATTCTTGCCCCGAGATCTTTATATGACTCCACAAGATTCATAATTTGCCCGCAGTTATGATACATAGCCGGTGTTCCATTCGCCTGAACAAAGTCAATGTATTTTTTTTCGAATGGTAACACATATTCATCATAAACTTCCTTTCCAAGAAATCCTCC
>JBAXWR010000205.1:0-12930 GCA_037128295.1 Mariniphaga sp. | reverse complement strand
TCTTTAAATTCCGAAAACGTGTCAATCAAATTCAGGTTGTCCATATCTTCAGGATTTTTATTTAAAAGAAATTATTATTTTAACTGTCTTAATTTGATCATAACTGTAACCCACTAACCTAGGCACTTCGACTTTGGCCCCATCAACCTTTTCTTTTACAACAACCTCTATTTCAAAGCTTTCAGAATTAGCTGATTTTAAAGTTCCTTTTTGTTTTTCGCCACCTGCTGTCACGACTTCAACCTCACGACCAATATTTTTAAGGTACTGGCGCAGAACCTTAAAAGGGGAAGTGAGACCAGGCGAGGAGACTTCAAGAGAAAAATCCTCTGGTTCCCTGTCGAGGTTATGCTCGATGTGACGACTGATATCGACACATTTTCCTATGCTTATCCCTGTATCGCTATCGACCAAAACGGAAATTGAATTCCCCGCTCCGACAGTAATATCAACGACAAACAGCTCTTCCGAAAGCACTTCTTCGACCAGATACTGTATCTTTTCCTTTGTTATCATTTTTAATATCAATAAAATAGGGGACTTTGTGTCCCCTAATCCTTCGATTATTCTCCGATGCAAAAGTATATCTTTTGTCTTAAAAAAACAAATAAAATTCGCATGTAATTGTAATATGATTTTTTAAATGAGGAAGTTGTAAAATTCATGTTTTTAAACAGAACATTTCTTAGATTTGACCTTGTTTTTAAAATGGCTAGAAATTGAAAAGCTCAAAAAATAAGATCGTAAATGATCCGGTCTGGGGATTTATCGAACTGGATTCCGATCTTCACCTTGAAATAATCGAACATCCCTATTTTCAACGGTTACGGCGGATAAAGCAATTGGGGCTTTCTTCGATGGTGTATCCCGGTGCAAACCATACCCGGTTTGAACATGCCATCGGAACCATGCACCTTGTGCGTATGGCTGTCGATGTTTTACGAAAAAAAGGGAACAAAATTACCGAGGATGAGGAAGAAGGTGTTATTGCTGCCCTTTTGCTTCATGATATTGGACATGGCCCTTTTTCCCATGCACTCGAGCAAAGTATTGTGCAAGGTGTATCACACGAGGAGTTGTCGCGCCTATACATGGATGCCTTAAATATTGAAATGGATGGCCGGCTGAACCTTGCAATCGACATTTTCACAAATAATTATCCAAAACGTTTCCTGCATCAGTTAGTTAGTAGTCAGCTAGATATGGATCGTCTTGATTTTCTGAAAAGGGACAGTTTCTTTTCGGGAGTCTCAGAAGGAGTTGTTTCATCTGAAAGAATAATTAAAATGCTGGATATCAGGCACGATCAACTTGTAGTTGAAGTAAAGGGGATCTATTCGGTCGAAAAATTCCTGATTGCCCGAAGATTGATGTACTGGCAGGTTTACCTTCATAAAACCGTCCTCTCAGCCGAGCAAATGATGATCAACTTATTAAAACGGGCTTCCTGGCTGACTGGAATTGGAACTTATGTTCCTGCTACAGATCCATTAGGGATTTTTCTCAGAAAGGAGATCAATTCCGAAGATTTCTTTTCTCCCGATCCCCTATCAAGGAAAAAAGCCCTTGGCCATTTTGCGAATCTTGATGATTCCGATATCCTTTGTACCATTAAAAGTTGGTTGTCGCATTCTGATCCTGTTCTTGCGAATTTATCCAATGACCTGATCAACCGTAAATTGTTCAAAATTAAATTAAACAAGTCACCCTATTCTGAAGCAAAACTAAATACTCTTAAGGATCTATTAATCAATAATTTAGGCATTTCAATAAATGATGCGGATTTTATGATCATCCATGGGGAAATAACCAATAGTGCATATGACGCTGAAGCTGAAAGTATAAACATCCTTTATAAAAATGGTAAATTAAAAGACATAAAAGAGGCTTCTGACATCAATCTGGAGGGTCTGACGAAGACTGTACGCAAACATTTTGTGTGTTATCCAAGAGAAATCATTACAAGGTAATCATTATTAATTATTTTTGCAGCATAAAATATTAAAGACGAACGAATGGAGTTTTCGGCAAATGATATTGCAACTTTATTGAATGGTGAAGTTGAAGGTGATGGGAATATTAAAGTAAGCAGTATTTCAAAAATTGACCAGAGTGTACCTGGAACCCTTACTTTTCTCTCGAATCCAGCCTATACCAAATATATTTATACAACAACTGCCTCTTTGGTGATTGTCAACAAGGATTTTAAACCGGAAAACAATCTGTCATGTACGTTAATCCGGGTTGATGATGCTTATGCGGCTCTCGCGAAACTCCTTGATTTCTACACTAAAACAAAACCTTCGAAGGTTGGCATTGAGCAACCCTCATTTGTGAGCAGTTCAGCCATTTTGGGTGAGCAAATTTATATTGGGGCATTTGCCTATATTGGCAACAATGCATTAATCGGCAATAACGTAAAAATATATCCACATGTTTACATTGGGGATAATGTAAAAGTCGGGGATAATACAATCCTTTTTTCCGGGGTAAAAATTTATGCTGATTGTTTAGTGGGAGCATCATGCATTTTTCATGCCGGTTCTGTGGTCGGATCAGATGGTTTCGGTTTTGCGCCAAATCCTGATGGGACTTATTCAAAAATAGAACAAATCGGCAATGTAACAATTGGCGACAATGTTGAGATCGGGGCAAATACAACCATTGACCGTGCCACGATGGGTTCGACGATACTTTCAAATGGTGTCAAACTGGACAATCTGGTGCATATTGCGCACAATGACGAAATTGGGGAAAACACGGTAATGGCCGCACAATCAGGATTGGCAGGGTCCACAATAGTTGGCAAGAATTGTATGTTTGGAGGTCATGTTGCAATAACCGGTCATATTACGATTGGGGATAATTCCAAAATCGGTCCAAAATCGGGAGTAATGTCATCAGTGAAACCAAATTCGGTTTTATTGGGGGCTCCGGCTGCCAATTTTAAAGACACGATGAGGCAATATTCGATCATCCGGAATTTGCCAAAAATGCGAGAAGAGTTGATAGATCTTCAAAAACGGGTCAAAACGATGGAGGCCAAAGAACAGCAATCATAAGAAAAAATCTTCTATAACTAAGTATATCAATTGGTTGGGATATTAAAAGACGAAAATAAAATTGGGAAATGATGAATGTGAAACAAAATACGATTGAAAAAGAAGTCACCATTTCGGGCAAAGGCTTACATACCGGTGTTGAAGTCACTTTAACCTTTAAACCCGCACCCGAAAATTTTGGGTTTAAATTTAAACGTGTTGACCTTTCCACCCAACCGATGATCGAAGCAAACGTTTCAAAGGTGAGGGGAACTTCCCGCGGGACTGTATTGAAAGACGGTGAAGTGACCATCAGCACCATTGAACATGTAATGGCTGCCCTTGTCGGTTCCGAAATTGACAATGTTCTTATTGAACTCAATGGTTCAGAAGCACCAATCCTTGATGGAAGTGCTGCCCCTTATGTAAAGATACTCAAAGAGGCCGGACTTGTTGCTCAGGCGGCCGACCGTGAATATTTTGAAATTAAAAGAAAAATCGTTTACCGGAATTCCGAAACCGGTGCGGAATTGATCGCTTATCCCGATGATGATTTCAGCATTGATGTAATGATTTCATACAATTCTGTTGTTCTGGGAAACCAATATGCCACCTACAACAGACATACGAAATTTGCCGAAGAAATTGCCCCGTGCCGCACATTTGTTTTTGTACGGGAACTTGAAACATTGCTGAAAAACAATCTGGTCAAAGGTGGTGATGTTGATAATGCGATCGTTATCATGGATCAGCCGTTACCGCTTGAGGAACTGAACAGGATTGCCGATTTATTCAATCAGGAGCATCTTCAGGTTAATAAAATCGGGATACTAAATAATCTTACGCTCCATTTTGATAATGAATGCGCCCGCCATAAACTACTCGATGTAATTGGAGACCTTGCATTGATCGGAAAACGGATCAAGGGCCGCATTGTGGCCAAAAGGCCCGGGCACGGACCGAATACAGAATTCTCGAAGTTGCTGCAGAAGGAATATCTGAAAGGTATTTCTGAAAACACTGCTCCCGAATACGATCCAAACAAACCTCCATTGTATGATATCAACCAGATCAAGAAGTTTTTGCCCCACAGAAATCCATTTCTATTGATTGACAAGATCATTGAAAAAGGATTTGATTATATTATCGGGGTAAAGAATGTTACTGCGAATGAGCCTTTTTTTGTTGGACATTTTCCACAGGAGCCGGTTATGCCGGGAGTGTTGATCATAGAAGCAATGGCACAGTGTGGCGGAGTATTTGTTATTAGCTCACAACCAGCAAATGAGGACTATTCAACTTATTTTTTAACCATGGACAGTATAAAGTTCCGAAAAAAAGTTACCCCGGGCGACACACTGGTTTTCAGGTTAAAATTGCTCGGTCCTATCCGTCGTGGTATTGCCAATATGAGGGCGATTGCATTTGTTGGTGATACAGTAGTCTGTGAAGGTGAATTTATGGCACAGATCGTGAAAAATAAGTAATGTTGTGATAATCAATAGTTTATGTTTATAAATAAACAACAATGAATCAACCATTAGCAAATATTCATCCAAGTGCAGTAATTGGCACAGGTGTAATTATTGAACCGTTTGCCACAGTTTCGAGCGACGTGATTATTGGTGATGGATCGTATATCGGACCAACTGCCACAATTCTTCCGGGTAGCCGTATTGGGAAAAACTGCAAAATCTCGGCAGGTGCTGTAATCGGTGGTGAACCTCAGGACCTCAAATTCAAGGGAGAATATTCGACTGTTGAAATAGGCGACAATACAACGATCCGGGAGTGCGTCACAGTAAACAGGGGCACCTCGGCAAAAGGCAAGACTACAATTGGAAGTAATTGTTTGATAATGGCTTATGTACATGTAGCCCATGACTGTATTGTTGGGGATAATGTTATTCTTGTGAATTCAGTAGCATTGGCGGGTGAAGTGGTGGTTGATGATTTTGCAATCATTGGTGGCCATTCGGGAATCCACCAGTTTTGCCATATTGGTAAGCATGTTATGCTCTCCGGTGGCTCCCTCGTTCGCAAAGATGTTCCGCCATATATTAAAGCGGGTCGTGAACCGTTATCTTTTGCAGGTGTCAATTCGATCGGCCTTCGCCGCCGCGGGTTCAGCAATGATGTGATTTGTCAGATTCAGGATATTTATCGGATTATCTATCAGAAGGGATACAATAACAGTCAGGCACTTGAGGTGATTGAAGCCGAAATGCAGGCTTCACGCGAACGCGACGAGATTCTTCTTTTCCTTAAAGATTCAAAACGTGGGATCATTAAAGGGTATTTCCCTGATTGATTATTATTTGTAGAAATACAGTGCAAATACCATGGTAGCGAGATAGACCCATATGATTACTTCCTTCCAAATCGATTTCTGGCCCATTACCAGAAAATGGGTTATAAAGAAGGAAACAGGGATGGTTGACAAGGCCACAATCTCAATGCCAATGGTGATCAGTCCTAAACCTGAGGCCAGAAGGATGCCGAGCATCCAATAAAATATGACAAAATATTTTCTTGAACTGACCTTAATTCTGTGATATACACCAATGACAGATATACTGCCCAGAATCGTCACTATAGAAACAACTGCAGAAAGTAGCAAGAAGTAAGGTTCTAAAAGATAAGAATTGTGGTAATCCCAAAGCATTGTTGTCAGGTTCTGCCATAGAACAGCAGAGGTATCAGTCAAAAAGGAAAATGTCCAAAGGAAAATCCACGGAGTACTAAATCCCAATATAGGAATAACCAGCAATCTCCAGTTATCGCTTTTCTGTAAAACAAAAATGGCAATCCAAACCAATGGGAACAATGTGACAACCGGAAAATAAAATAAGGAAGCTATGGATAAAAAGAAGGATGCATTAAAAGTAAAGGTGATCTCGTTTGGTTTGTGATAGGTGTCAATGATAAAATAAATTGAGATCAAAACAAACAAGGTTGCAAAATGAACCGGGAGAAGTGAATGTAACCTGGTGATCGATGAAACCGTTAACAGATAAATGATTCCTGGAAGGTACGACCTGTTTCTCTGGAACAAAAAATTGGAACCCAATTGAGAGATGAAAAATGAGTTTACCAATACGAGAATAAATGCGAAAAAAACCTGCCAGAAACCCTGCTCTTTGAACAATTTATAAAACAATGTGTAGAATGGCATTGCACCATTGGCCAGATTAAGATCAATTAATCCGGGTGACTGAAAACTGTGCATCCAGAAAAGAACACCTATCACAGGGATCAGCAGTGAACTGAAAAGCGTATTACTTTTTAAAATGCGCAATAACATAAGGATTCAAAATTAAAGATCAAACCCGATGTCTTTTCGGAAATAGACATTTTCAAATTGAATCTTTGAAGCATTCTGATACGATAATTTTAATGCTTCTTTAAAATTCTCTCCTTTGGAGCTTACAGCTATTACCCTTCCACCATTGGTCAGGATATCGTTCCCTGAAATTTTCGTGCCAGAATGAAATAGGATACTTCCTTCAACCTGATCAAGATTGGATATTACATCCCCTTTCTTGTAATCGCCAGGATAACCGCCGGCAACCAACATCACGGTTGCAGCCCATTCCGGGTCAATAACCAACTCGCGTTCAGATAAATCGCCTTTTGCAACACCTTCGAATAAATCGACAAGATCGGATTTAATCCTTAGGATAACAGCCTCTGTTTCAGGGTCTCCCATTCTTACATTGTATTCGATGACAACCGGCTCTGAATCGACACTGATCAAGCCAAAAAAGATGAAGCCTTTGTAATCGATTCCGTCAAGCAGCAAACCTTCAACAGTTGGGATAATTATCCGTTCCTCCACTTTTTTCATAAAAAGTCCATCTGCAAATGGAACAGGCGAAATGGCACCCATCCCACCTGTATTCAATCCTGTATCGCCCTCGCCGATCCTTTTGTAGTCTTTGGCCTCGGGCAATATTTTATAATTCTTCCCATCCGTCAACACGAAAACCGAACACTCTATACCGGAAAGAAATTCCTCAATAACAACTGTTTCGCTTGACTTGCCAAACATGCCTCCCAACATTTCGCGCAATGATTGTTCTGTTTCAGCCAGATCATCAATAATCAAAACCCCTTTCCCGGCAGCGAGCCCATCAGCTTTAAGGACATATGGTGCTTTTAAACCCTTAAGAAAACTTAATCCTTGTTCGATATTATTTTTGTTGACAGAAAAATAGGAAGCAGTCGGAATGTGATGACGCAACATAAATTCTTTTGCAAAATCTTTACTCCCTTCAAGTCGTGCACCACTGCTTATTGGCCCAATCACAGCTACCTCCTTTAATAATTCGTCGGCAAGGAAAAAATCGTGAATACCTTCGACAAGTGGAACTTCCGGTCCAATAACAACCATTTCTATCTGATTGTCCAATACGGCTTTACGGATTGCTCCAAAATCAGAGACATTTATCCCAAGGTTCGTGCCAAACTCGGCAGTTCCCGCATTGCCAGGTGCAATGAAGAGTTTTTCAGTTTTTGGACTTTGGCGGATCTTCCAGGCAAAAGCATGTTCCCTTCCTCCTGAACCTATAATTAGAATGTTCATTTTTATTTTCTGTTTTCAAATTGCAAAATAAACAAAGTTTCAGGCTATATTGCAGACAAAAGTATTAAATAAAGGTGTTTTTTAATCAACAGTCCGATTAACAGTCAAATAAAGGGATTTATTTTTTAAGGATAATCCTTTTTATTGTATTCTTTAATACCTATCTTCACCCCCTTCAAACTAAATGAGTTAAAAAATCAGATCATGGAGAGCAATTTATCACGACGTCATTTTATTCAGAAGAGTTTAGTTGCAGGTATCGGCCTTGCAACTATTGACCCTTTATCTGCCTGGGCGAAATCTGCAAAAGCAGAAATGAAGCTTGGATTGGTAACCTACCAATGGGCAAAAGACTGGGATCTGCCAACGATTATTGCAAATTGTGAGAAAACAGGATTACTTGGGGTCGAACTCCGGGTTGACCATGCACATGGAGTGGAGACCAAATTAAGCACGGCCCAACGCGCCGAAGTTAAAAAAAGGTTTGCCGACAGTCCGGTTACTTGTATTGGTTATGGTGCCAATTTTGAGTATCATAGTCCAGATGCTACTAAACTTAGGACGAACATCGACCAGACCAAGGAGTACATTAAACTTTGTAAGGAGATTGGTGCCACAGGGATAAAAGTAAAACCCAACGATCTACCAGCAAGTGTTCCCAGGGAAAAAACCATTGCTCAGATTGCCGCTTCATTAAATGAAGTTGGGAAATTTGCCAGTGACCTTGGCCAATTGGTCAGGGTGGAGTGCCATGGGAATAAAACACAGGAATTGCCAAATATGAAGGCGATTTTTGAGCTGGTAACTGAGAAAAGCGTTAAGATGTGCTGGAATTGCAACGATCAGGACCTTCTTCCTCCAGGTATTGAAGGAAATTTCAACAGTGTGAAGAAATGGTTTGGCGACACCGTACATGTCCGTGAGTTGAATGTCGGTGAATATCCATACCAGCAAATGTTCAACCTTTTCACTGGAATTAAATACAATGGCTGGATACTACTTGAGGCAAGAACCGAACCTGCCGATAAGATTGCTGCCATGAAAGAACAATTGGTCCTATTTAATCAAATGATTGCCAATTCAAAGAAAGGTTAATCAAAATACATTGTGTAGAGATGGACTGCCGTCCGTCTCTACCTATTTCAATTTATTTCTACATTATTTCAATTTATCCCTAACCTTAATTTCATTTATTTCTACCTTATTTCATTTCTTCATCTTTGTCAAATAAAGTTCGCGAAGCGTGGATAAATATTCCAACGAAACATTTTTGGAATAAATCCTCACCATCTCCTTTAATTCGCCCTTGATAAAGAAACCACCAATTGCTGCATCAAAATCAGTCGATTCCCAGTTGTACCTTACTTTTAATGTCGTATCAACAAATTCTTCCCACGAAAGCTGCCGTGGAAGAACAAGGTAGGCATGAAATTCTTCAGATGTATCAATATAGATCCCTTTTCCCAATTTGCTGATATGAAAAAGCTTAAACAGCTTTATAAACCCTTTTTGATCCTTCCCTTTACCAGAAGAAGACATTTTCAATTTTAACCCGGCTTTTAGAAATTCATTTTGGATTGGGATGAGCTGGTCAAAACTATCGAGATGCCGCAACCGGACCACATCGTAATGTTTTCCAAAAAGATCTATTTTCCCTTTTGCCGCCTCAAAATGCCAGTCGTATGTATTTTTAACAACCTGTTTTGCCCGTTCAATATCAAAGACGCTATATTCCTGATCTAGTGCAACATACAGATAAACAGGTTTAATGTCGTTCTCCTGATGATCGTAATAACCCGGAAACGGATTTAATGACTCGAAAACCAGTGAACCGGGCAACGATTTTCCGGAAACGACAAAGAGTGATTCGTACTTACCCAACATCCCATAAACATCATCCTTCCTGTTTTTTCCCATAGCCGTGAATTTAAAAAAAAGAACTAAACCGATAATTCAAAAAGCGGGTTAAAGTATCATTTTTTAGAACAAAAATCAAGTGACTTGTAAAAATAATAACTTCTCTTCTTACCAAATTCGCCATAGCCTATTCGGATAATGATTTGTTAAGGTATTTTTGCACCTCAATAGCGATGAAATGGACAGAAATGAAATAGCGTGATCTACAAATGAATAAAAAACAACTTACAGTTGAAAATATCGGGACAGTAACCATAACCAGGAACCGCCAGGCAACAAGGTTTAAAATCTCGGTCCAACCAAACGGAACAACGAGAGTGACAATTCCCTGGCTGGCTTCATTTGTAAATGGCGAAAAATTCCTTTTGGAACACTTTCAATGGATATTACAGGCAAAAGAAAGGATGGCCGGAAAGCTTAAACCACCCAGGCTAATCCAGCCCGGTCATTTATTTTCGACCCGCAATTATCATTATGAAATAAGCCTGGGTGAAGGTTCAAAGTTAAAAATCCGATATGACGAAAGAGAGAAAAAAATATTTTTCGAACTCCCTAATGGTCATAATATTAACAATGAAGATATTCAAACCCAGATTAAGCAGGCGATTGAAAACGTCCTTAGATTTGATGCCAAACAATACCTTCCGGGACGAATTGCAGAGTTGGCCTCAAAGCTTGGATACACCTATAAAAATGTGACGATTAAAAATAACAAAACGAACTGGGGAAGTTGTTCCAACCGGAAAAACATCAACCTTAACCTTCATTTGATGAGGCTGGATGACAAACTAATAGACTATGTCATTGTGCATGAGCTTGTCCATACAGTCATCCCCAATCATGGTCCGAACTTTAAAGCCATGATGCTCAAACATTTTCCCGATTCCATCGAATTGGAAAAACAGCTTAAGAAAATTAAAACAGACCTGATTTAAATACGAAGCATTCCAGCTTTATCGGCCATCATTGTCAAAACAAGTGACAAGGCATAGGCAAAAAATGGTGCAATGAACCAGATGATCCATTGCCTTTTCACGACCTTATTGGAAAATGTCTCTTTCCATCCCTTTTTCGAGACACTCAATGCGAGAATGGCAAAAATATTCAGTTGAACCAGCGATGTAGGTATTCCCCTTGTAATAGAAGCCGTCAGCAGTAAGGTTGCCGTAATAACAGAGATAATCGACGCCTCTACCTTCCCAATGTCCACAATTTCAGTCCCTGTTTTAACGATTAGTTTTCGTCCAAATATTGAGCTTCCGATTCCAAAAGAAGGTGCAATAATCAAGGTCGAGAGAATCATAATCAACGTAAAATTACCTCCCGTTGGATTAATATTCAATTCATTGGTGATCATTGAGGCGATCGGGCCTGAAGCATTCGCCACATTATTCGATCCGATCGACAAGGCCACATAACAACTTGTGAAAATCACGATCCAACGAAAGAGAGACTGTCGTTTTTGAGTCTGGAAATAGTCAGGATGCTTAATGTCAAATCGTTTAATAAAGACATTGGCAATCAGGTACATCAATCCAAATGAGATAATTGGCATTACAATCCAGGTAGGAATAATTTCCAAAAAAACCTTCTTTGAATTCAACTGTCCCATATAATGGGCTGGGGCGACCAGGGCCAAAACTGTTGATTGTGAAGTTGACTGTGGGACTCCAAGCAGGTTTGCGAAAAGGAGGCTCATAGAGACAGAGAAAAGTATGATGGTTGTCAGTGCATAGTTCATATTTTCACCGGGGAGAATGTCCTTGCCAATGGTAATGGCTGTATTCTTTCCCACAAGCAATGCACCTAACAAAACACACAACCCAAAAAGCCCAGGGATAATGTCTTTACGTAAAATGCCTGAACCATAGGCAGTTGCAAATGATGGAGAGGTGCCACTACCTCCCATATTGATTGCCAGGAACATGGCAACTAACAATGGTAGCAACAAACTGTTAAACATGGGTGACAACATAATCCAAAATTTTAAGTCCGAAATTTATTTATTGGGCGGTAAAGATCAAACAAATTTTGGAATCCTCAAAAAAACGGAGAACTTTGGCACTGAAAAATCGAATTGAAAATGATTTTGAGTCTTAATTGCGGCTGGCTTCTGGCAACTGGCGGTTGGCTGGCATCGATAAGTAATGAAAATCCGCTTTTTCCTCATGAATTTTTCATGGGTGTTTTAGGCTAATGTATTTTTTACTTGCGGATCACCCGTGGCCAGCAGCCAGTTGCTAGCAACCAGTGGCCAGTAGCAAGTGGCCAGTAGCCAGCCGCTTAAGTTCAAGGCACATTTATAATTATTAAAGGTATTAAAATGATGGAATGGGACAAATTGATTACAGATTGCAGGTTAGGTCTGGAAGACCGGTATGTACAAGATGGTGAAGATATCCGCTCATCCTTTCAACGCGATTACGACCGGATTATATTTTCATCCCCTTTCAGGCGGCTTCAGGACAAGACCCAGGTATTCCCATTGCCTGGTAGCATATTCGTTCACAACCGGTTGACCCATTCCCTTGAAGTCGCAAGTGTAGGACGATCTTTGGGCAACCTGGTTGCCATTCATGCCTCCAACCAAACTTCTGATGTTGACCTTCAAAAGAAAATCGGAGAGATTGGTCCGATCGTTTCAGCGGCTTGTCTTGCACACGATTTGGGAAATCCTCCTTTCGGACATGCTGGTGAGAGTGCGATTGCAGATTTTTTCAAAAGAGGAAATGGCATCAAATACAAGGAAAACCTAACGGAAGCTCAATGGTGCGATTTTACCTGTTTCGAGGGAAATGCCAATGCTTTCAGGGTACTCAGCCATCAGTTTAATGGAAAGAGGGATGGAGGGTTTGCATTGACATACAGCACATTGGCAAGTATTGTTAAATATCCGTTTGAATCAATACTTTCTGGTGGAAAACCTAAATTCGGATTTTTTCAAAGCGAAAAAGAGATTTTTCAGAAAATAGCAAATCAGCTTGGATTGGAACAGCAATCGGATAGCCCATTGAAGTATAGGCGATATCCATTGGTTTATCTCGTTGAGGCAGCGGATGATATCTGCTACCAGATTATGGATGTGGAAGATGCGCATAAACTAAAGATACTTACCTATTCCGAAACAGAAGATTTGTTCAGGGCATTTTTCCATTCTGAAAATGATGCCAGAATACTGAAATCTATAGATGATAATTTTGGAAAGGTGAGCGACCATAACGAACGGATTGCCTATCTGCGTGCATTGGTGATTGGCAAATTGACCAGGGAATGTGCCGAAATCTTTAATTCAACGATAGACCGGGCCAATCTTTCAACAGATGTTAAACCGCTATTTTCTTCCTTAACTGAACCATCCAAAGGCGCAATGGCCAGAATTAGGACAAT
>JBAXWR010000204.1:0-13088 GCA_037128295.1 Mariniphaga sp. | reverse complement strand
GCGGAACCCGATAAAGGTTACGAGCGAAATTGCAAAATTGCAGCGGGCCATGCTTTCCAACGATACCGCCTCTATGCAACAGGTATTGATAAGCCATATCGCCGCCATCCCATATGCCAACCGTAGCAAAATGGAGGAAAACTACCAGAACATTATCTATTCCCTTTTCAGGTTGCTCGGGGCCGAAATCCACAATGAAGTTCATATCAACAATGGCCGTATCGATTGTGTCATTGTAAACCGCGACCATATTTATATCTTTGAATTCAAAATGAACCAACCGGCCAAAATTGCCATTGCGCAGATCAAAGAAAAAGGATATGCAAACCCTTATATGTCAAGTGGAAAACCCATTGCGCTGATTGGCATTAATTTTTCGAAAAGGAAAAGGAATATTGTGGAGTGGCTCGAGGAAGTTATTTAGTAATCTTATTTCGATCGGTAAATAATTTCAATAAGTTAAGAGAATAGATGATTTTGCATTGGCCTTGTCTTTTTCTCAGGAATTTAAGGTAAATTTGGCACCTTTGGCAACCGTAAGGAACCGGAAAGCATCTGAGAGGTAGTTGTTGTTTTATTTTCGGTTGGCCTTGTACAAGATTTTTAAATAAATGAGAAGAGGAATATTTTTTATTGTATTGGTATTTAGCATTTTGTCAGGCTGTAGGTTCTTCAGCAAACTGGCCCCCGGGGACGATGTTGTCGCTAGTGTTGGTGAAAAAATATTGCTGCGGAGGGAGCTTTCGAATATAATCCAGAAAGGTGTTACCAAAACAGATAGTACAAATCAGGCAAAATCTTACGTTCAGCGATGGATAAAACATGAACTGATGCTGACAATGGCAGAAGAGAACCTCTCGGATGACCAGAAAGATGTACAGCGCGAATTGGACGAATACAGGACTTCCCTCATTATTCACCGTTATCAGCAACAATTGATCAATCAGAAATTGGATACGGTGATAACCGATTCAGATATCAGGCAGTTTTACGACAAACATCCGGAACAGTTCCAGTTAGATATGAATATTGTAAAGGCTGACTATATCGAAGTTCCAAAAAATCTTGCGAAACCTGACCTTTTGAAGCGGTTGATGGTTGCAACAGACGATAAGTCGAATCAGGAGCTTGCCAGATTTAGTTTTCAATACGCCACAAGGTTTGAAGAGTTTAACGGACAATGGGTCGATTTCAGCCATATCAGGTCCATGATGCCACCCAGTTTTGCAAGTCCTGATGCGACTTTAAGGCGGAACAGTTTTATTGAATCGTACGATGACACCAAATACTACCTCGTTGCAGTTAAAGATTACAAGCTGATCGGGGATAAAGCTCCTTTTGAGTTTGTAAATACCCGGATCGCCAATTTAATCATGAATACGCGTAAAATGGAGTTCATTGATGAACTCGAAAAAAATATTTACAAAAAAGGTAAGGATGAGAATCTATTTAAAATTAAAGACAGATAAGCTCAAAAACATGTTCAAAAGCCTATTAAAAAGTGCCCTGATACTTGGGGCCATCATTTCCGGACAACAGATAGCCGGTGCCCAGGACAAAGTGATCGACCAGATTGTTGCGGTTGTTGGTAGTAACCCTATTCTTAAATCAGATATTGAGACCCAGGCAATCCAGATGCAGGCCCAGGGTGTGACCTCCCAAGGAGACCAAAAGTGCGAAATCCTTGAGCAACTCCTTGAGCAGAAATTGTTGCTGGCCGAGGCAGAATTGGATACAACCATCATTGTAACAGACAATCAGATCAACCAGCAGATGGACCGCCGTATGAGTTACTTCATCGAAAATATTGGCTCGGAAAAAGAGGTAGAGAAATATTTCAACAAACCAATCGTTCAGTTGAAGGCCGAAATGAGCGAAACGATTAAAGAGCAGTTGAAGACTGAGCAGATGCAGGCAAAAATCATTCAGAAAATAACGGCAACCCCTTCGGAGGTGAGGCAGTTCTTCCGGCAAATGGCTCAGAAAGAAATTCCTGAAATCGGTTCACAATTGGAATATGCACAAATCACCATCTTGCCTGCCATAACAGAAAAGGAAGACCTGGAAGTCAAGGCAAAATTGCGCGACTTCAAAAAACGGGTCGAAAATGGTGACAACTTCGCCACACTTGCAATCTTGTATTCAGAGGATCCGGGTTCGGCACGAAACGGCGGTGAAATGGATTACGTTGGCAGGGGGATGCTTGACCCGGCATTTGCCACCGAAGCTTTCAACCTCAAACCAAATCAAATATCGAAAGTTGTAAAAAGCGAATTTGGCTATCATATTATCCAATTGATCGATCGCAAAGGGGAAAAGATCAAATGCCGTCATATTTTGTTAAGGGCAAAAGTTGATCCAAAAGAACTTTTAACTGCAAAAAACCGGATCGACAGTCTTGCTGATTTTGTACGCACAAATAAAATTACATGGGACCAGGCTGCTTATCTCTATTCATCAGATAAAAGTAGCCGCAATAACGGAGGATTGGTGACATCCCAAAAGAATGGCTCCTCCAAATTCGAAATGAGCGAACTTGATCCTGATGTGAGCAAGGTGATTACCACAATGAACATTGGCGAAATCTCAAAACCATTTTTGACCCTTGACGACAAACAAAGGGAAGTTTACAAAATCATCAAACTGAATGGTAAATCCAAGGCACACCAGGCAAATCTTCAGGAAGATTATCAGCATCTTAGCGATTTGTTCCTAACAAAGAAAAAGGAAGACACCTATCGTAAATGGATTGCGAAACAGCAGGCAAAAACCTACATCCATGTTGATGATTCGTACGCAAACTGTAATTTCAAATTGAAATCCTGGAAGAAGTAAATCAAACATTTTCAGACTAAAGCGTGAGCCAACAAAAAAAAATCACCTTTTTCCCTTTGTTGCTGTTGATCGCTGTTGTTTCTCTTTTTATCCAGGCTTCTCAACCCCAGGATCCCAAGAAGAAACAACGGGTTGACATTGACAATGCCGATTTATATACTTATGACGCGTCTATTATCGCGAATGCCAACCGTTTGATCGGAAATGTAAGTTTCAGAAGAAATGAAGCATTAATGTATTGTGACAGTGCCTATTCCTATATTGATAGCAACCGGTTCGTTGCCTTCGGACATGTCCATATCCTCCAAGGCGATACGATCCATTTGTATGGTGACAAAATGTTCTATAATGGGGACATACGATTGGCACAATTGACAAAGAATGTAAAGCTGATCGATAAATCGATTACCCTCACAACTGAATCTCTCGATTTCGACCTGAAAACAAATATCGGTTATTACAACCACGGAGGTAAAATAATAGATACTTCAAATGTACTTACCAGTAAAACAGGCAGGTACTACTCCAACGACAACATGTTTTTCTTCAAAGATTCGGTAGTTGTTACCAATAAAGACTTTGTCCTTCGGGCTGATACCTTAAAGTACAACAGCAAGTCGGAAACAGCTTATATCGTTGGCCCGACTACAATCACCGGAACAAAAAAGGATGGTGTACTTTACAGTGAACTTGGGTGGTACAAGACCAAGCAAAATCTTGCCGAACTTTATAAAGCATCCAAAATTACCAATAAATCACAGGTTCTCGAAGGTGATACACTTTTTTACGACAGAGCCTCTGGAAACGGGCGTGGAAGGCACCGGGTAACCCTTACCGATACGACCAATAAGGTTGTAATCAAAGGCAAAATTGGGGTCTATAACGAGAATACAAAAAGGGCTTTTGTTACCGATTCGGCCATGTTCATTCAATTTGGTAAAAAAGACACCTTGTATATGCATGCCGATACCCTTCTGACGATACCCGACACTTCAAATATAGAGCGCAAGGATGATAAATTATTTATGGCCTATAAGAATGTCCGGTTTTATAAAATTGATCTGCAAGGACGTTGCGATTCGCTCGGATATCGAATGAAAGACTCAACTCTGTTGATGTTTTACGACCCGGTTCTCTGGTCCCAACAAAATCAGATGTCAGCCGACAAAATACAGTTTGTTTCGAAGAACCCTGATCCTGATATTGCCAGGCTCGAAACCAATGCCTTCATTGTGATGTGCGAAGATTCTGTAAAATTCAACCAAATATCCGGTAAATTAATTGTCGGCCAGATTTTCGACAGCAAACTCAGGGTAGCCGATGTAAATGGGAATGCTCAGACACTTTATTATTTGAAAGATAAAAACCGTTATTCGGGAATGAACCGTTTGTTAAGCAGTAAAATCAAACTGCACCTGACAGAAAACCAGATCGACAGTATCAGGTTTTATCCCAAACCTGAAGGGAAAACATTTCCAATAAAAGAGTTAAAACCCGAAGATGCCAAATTGGATGGGTTCATCTGGAGAATTCTGGAAAAACCAATTGATCAAAACGACCTCTATCCACTGGATGAAAAGCGCAAAAAAAATGCAGGCCCTGTCGTAACAAAACCTGCATCTCCCGAGTGAAAGCCGTTGGCTAATACTCGTCCTCGTTAAAGAAGAAATCATCCTTGCTTGGATAGTCGGGCCAGATGTCTTCTATTGATTCATAAATTTCCCCTTCATCTTCCATCTCCTGCAAATTTTCGATTACTTCAAGCGGTGCACCTGATCGGATGGCGAAATCGATCAACTCATCTTTGGTTGCAGGCCAGGGTGCATCTTCCAGTTTTGAAGCCAATTCTAATGTCCAGTACATACTATTTCGTTAAGATTAAATGTGTTTTGCTTTGAGTGCGATTTTAGTATTTATTTTTTGAATAAGAAAAGAAACCAAGGTTTTTTTTTAGGATTTCCATGGAATTTCTTCAACACTTGTATCCTTAGCAACTTTGCGCGATAAAACATACAAGTAGTCAGATAATCGGTTCAGATATTTAAGTACCTGATTCGATACCGAAGCTTCAGAAGCTAGTTTATAAACCCTGCGTTCTGCCCGCCTGCAAACTGTTCTCGCAATATGACAATAAGAAACTGCATTATTTCCCCCGGGAAGCAAAAAATTGGAAAGCGGTGGTAAACTGTCCAGAATTTGATCCATTCGGTTTTCAAGGAACGTAATATCCTCATTGCAACAAGATAATTTATCGGTAAGGTCAACTATTGAGGTATCGGTCGCAAGGTTTGCCCCAATAACAAATAACTTGTTCTGTATAGCTATTAAATCACCAATATCTTCTTTATCAATATCTTGTGAACGTATAAGCCCTATCCATGAATTAAGTTCATCAACAGTTCCATAAGCTTCAAGACGATGATCGTATTTTTGAACACGTGTCCCTCCGATCAATCCGGTAGTACCGTCATCACCAGTGCGGGTATAAACTCGCATATTTCAAGAATTTGAAGGTTAATAAATAGGGTTTTCGTTCTTGTAATCGATCTCGACCTGACCATCTTTCAATTTAATGATCCGGTGGGCATGTCTGGCAATATCCTCTTCGTGTGTCACAAGAATGATTGTATTCCCACCTGCATGGATTGCTGCAAATAGTTTCATAATCTCTTCAGAAGTCTTTGAATCCAGGTTACCCGTTGGCTCATCAGCCAATAAAATCGAAGGGGTATTGACCAATGCCCTTGCAACTGCAACACGCTGCCGTTGCCCACCTGAAAGTTCGTTGGGGCGGTGTTCCATCCTGTCCTCCAAACCGACACTGATCAATTTCTTTGTGGCAAGTTCCAATCTTTTATCTTTTCCAATCCCGGCGTAAATCAGCGGAAGCATTACATTTTCAAGTGCCGTATAGCGAGGCAAAAGGTTAAAAGTTTGAAAAACAAATCCAATTTCAGTATTCCTGATTTCAGCCAGCCGGTCGTCATCGAGCTTGCTGACATCTTTTTCGTTAAGATGGTAATTGCCGGAAGTCGGAGTATCGAGACAACCTATGATGTTCATTAGTGTTGATTTTCCCGAACCTGACGCACCCATAATGGCTACATATTCGCCTCTCAGGATATCAAGCGAAACTGAACGCAAGGCCAACACTGCCTGTGTCCCTACCTGATAATTCTTTACAATATTTTCCAGGCTGATTACCTTTTCCATCTTTTCGATTTATAATTGCAAACATACATAAAATAATTCTTTTTGGGAAGAGAGATTTGAGACTGGCTACTGGCAATTGGCAACTGGCTACTGGAACTCCTCCGACTAAATAATATCAAACAATTGAATAATCAGCCTATCAGAAATTGAAATTATTATTCTGACTTGCAAACTATCCCCCGGTCTGGTAGAATTTACTCTTATTACTGTCTGCCAGTTGCCAGAAGCTAGAAGCAAGTAGCCACCCGCCTACCCTATCGCTTTCCAAAATCCCCTCATTCCGTAAAATTCTCAGGTTTGGAAAGAAAAATTTTATCCCCTTCCTTTAATCCAGACTTGACCACCACAAATTTCTCATTTTGATCCCCACACTCAACATACCTTATGGAAACCTTCCCAAACTCCTTAAGATAAACATATTGTTTCCCACCTTGCTTCTCAAACAAAGCCGAACGGGGGATCACCAAAACATTCTCTTCCTTATCGATGATAATTTCGTTGTTGGTAGTCATGGCCGGCTTAATTTTGTTGTTCTCGCTCGAAATGCGGATATTGACTTTGAATACCTTTGAGTCAAAACCTGTCATTTCCTGCCCAACATTTGAAATTGATGAGATTGCCCCAATTTTAACCTGGTTCTTCAAAGCGTCAATGTAAATCCTGGCACTGTCGCCAACTTTGATTTTGGATATATAAATCTCTTCAACGTAGGTTTCCGACACCAACACTGAAAGATCCGGCAATGTGGCAATGACCCGGTTTTGCATGCTCACATTCGATCCGATCCCCAATTTTCGACTTCCACCACGACCAAAAGTCCTGCCATAAATCAACATTCCGTCCTGGGGTGCAGTAATTCTAGACTCATCGAATGCAATCTGGTATTTCTCATCCTTTTCAGTTAACCTTTTGACCCAATCCTCGTCCCGCGTAACCTGAATCCTCAACGATTTTTGAGTCATCTGATAGGCACGCCTCTTGTATTCCAATTGCCGTTGGGCCCTTTCATAGGCCATTTGAGATTTCCGTAAATAGGCAGGCGATTCAAAAGCAGCTTGCTCTAGCTCGATCTCCTTGTATTTTAAGTCGAAAACAAATTGTTCGATCCCATCCCTCATCGCAACCAATTCAACTGCACTGTCAATCTTCGCATCGTTGTAATTGAAAAGCATCTTTTTAAGAGCCTCTTCGTTCGCTGATTTAAGCTGTTTGATCCTGCCCTGATCAAGCAGTGCCACATAATCCCCTTTTTTTACGATTGAACCTTCCGGGATCAAATCTTTTATCTGTGTTTCATATATTTCTAGGGTGCGATCCCCAAAGATATCAGGTATAGTGATAAATACGGCCTTTTCACTTTGTATCTCCCCCTTGCACGAAATAATAGCTTCAAAGTTTTCGCGTTTGACTTTATGAACGTTAGAAGAAATTTTCTTCCCCAAAAAGAAAGCGAGAGCAATAAACAGTACGAAGCCTCCCGCAGCAATATAAATTGTTTTTTTATTTTTGAACAGTTTACGTATCATTGGTTCAAAATTTTATCAAAGTCAGTACTTAAATTGGTACTGGTCTCAAAATCAAATAACGTTAACTGACGGATCTGATAATAAGAGACCCAGTATTTGCGCAACGAATTGATATAAGCCCTTTTGGCATTTTCAAGATCATTCCTTGCTAGATTAAGCTTTGTTACATCTAGTTTTCCGATTTTAAACCGCCTGATCGTAACGTCGAATCCCATCTGTGCGATCGTATCAGCCCTGGCGGAATTCAATACCTGTTCCGATTGAAGGTTGAACTCTAATACACTCATCAATACAGATTGCTGAAAATCAATGCGTTCCTGTTTTACACTATTAACAACGACCTCGCGGTTCGATTTGGCCATCAACAATTGCCCTTTTCTTTTTCCCCAATCAACGATAGGTACGGAAAGACCCACCAGCGCAATATTTTGAAACTGATTCGGGTTTTTATAGGAATCGGAAACGATTAATGCCTTTTGGTTCAAACCCGCCGAAGCACTTATATCGGCACTTAACCCATTCTGTGCCTTCGTCAGTTTGACCTTGTTGTCCTCTTCCATCAACCTTTGGGTTTGGGAAAGGATATTCGGATTATTGTCCATCGATTTCTGGACAGCTTCTTCCACATTGATTTGTAATGCAGCAGTGATCGCGGTAGGCAAAATACATTCAATAACTGCATTCTTATCAAGACCAAGATAAGAATTAAGGTCAGCTCTTGCTCTTAAAAGACCCTGATTGGCACGGGTTAAGGCAAGTCTGGCATTCATCAGGTTAAGTTCAAAATTCAAAAGTTCGTCCTGCGTAACTGTCCCAACCTGGTACCGCCCCTTCCCTATCTGATACAGCGTATCTGCATTTGCTAAATTAGTTGTTGTAATATTGATTTCGATCTGTGCATCAACCAATTCAAAAAATTTTGTCGAAGCTTTAACTGCAATATCTTCTTTTGATTGGATGAAATTTTTCTTTGCAGTTTCAAATTTCAATGGTTCTATCTTCGATTTCCACCGCAATGCATTGTAACCATTCACCCTCTGCCGGTAACCGACACTGATCTGATTGGCTGAATACAAAGTCTGTTTATCACCCAGAAAGTTTCTCGACATCCCCAGGTCAGAACTCACTGTCAGCGCACCACCAGTCACCCCGACATTCTGGGTCAATTTCAATGATGCGCTCGATGTCAGGTTTTTTTGCTGGCTGTACGACCAAGACTGGTCTTGTGGGATATAATCCTGCCGGATGGAATTGTTAAAGGAAAACGGGCTTGCCCCCATCGAAAGAAAAGGAAGTTTATCGGCTTTGTAATATTTATATTCCCAATAACTTGCAAGGTACATATTTTGCTCTTTGAATGCGTCGATCGACTGTTTGGTTGCAAGGTCGATCACTTCTTTTAGGGATAGCTTCATCACCTTTTCCTGTGCACCGGTTACTTTACAAAAGGAAACTAAAACAATCAGTATAAAAATACGGGTCATAGCCATAATTTATTGTCTTAATGATTCAACTGGGTCTTTTTCTGCCGCCTTTTTTGCAGGAAGATAGCCAAAGGTAATCCCGATAAAGACCGAAACCCCGAAGGAGACAAAAATTGAAAAAATTGAGATAATCGTTTTGATATCAAACATCGTCTGGATGATTTTTGTCAAAGCCACACCAAGTATGATTCCGATCAGTCCTCCGGCAACACTGATCAGGGTAGATTCGGATAAAAACTGAAAGACGATGTCTTTTCGGGAGGCCCCGATAGCTTGCCGGGTACCGATTTCCCGGATCCTTTCCATTACGGAAGCAAGCATAATGTTCATAATGCCTATACCGCCAACAATCAACGAGATACCAGCAATTGCGCCAAGGACAATATTGAAGATATTTTTGGTTTTTTGTTGTTGTTTCAGAAGAAGTTCAGGGATGCTCACGTCGAAATCGCGGATATCGTTGTGTTTGCGCATCAACATATTACCAATGACCTTTGCAGTTGCAGTCAACTGCTGTGTCTCTCTTACCCTGACGATAATTTTGTCAAGTTGATTGATGTCTTCAGTTTTTGATATTGTAGGACCCTGACCCGAACTTGCCAATTTGACCTGATCACCACGGATGAGCGCCCTGTTCCTGAACCTGAGCAACATAGTTTTGACAGGAATAATGATACTGTTATCGGTACTGCTGATCGCCATTGTGCCACTTCCTGAACCTGCAAAATTCCTCCGTTCAATCACCCCAATCACTTGTAACCATATCTGGCCACATTTGATGTACTTCCCGACTGGCGGCTCCTGATTGAAGAAAACGTTCTTGATGTTGTTCCCAATAATACAAACCGGATAACCTTCGCGGGTATGTTGTTCGTGGAACAATGTCCCGCTTTCAAGCTTGATGTCGAACAGATCGAAATAAGTATTCGTCGTCCCGTCTAGTTTCACGGGGCTGCTGATGTCATGGAGGATAGCTGAATAATTAAAGGTAATAATCGGACAAACATCCTGAACAGTAGGGATGATCGATTTAATCGAACCGGCATCCAGAAGGGTAAGGCCTTTTGAAAATTTATTCTTACTGCCAGCCAATTGGTTACCTTCTGTGGTACTGCTTTTTGCATCGTTTGAAGTGGCTTGGTCGGTCTTTAAAATGGGTGTAATGATAATATTGTTGACACCAACCAGTTTGATCTGCTCCAAAATTTCCTGCTCTGCCCCATTTCCTATTGCCAACATGCTGATTACCGCTGCAACACCGAAAATGATCCCGAGCGCGGTTAACAGCGACTTTATTTTGTTTGCAAATATAGCCTCAACTGCGATTAACACATTGTAGGAATAACGGTTATAATAAGCTCTAATCTTCATTTACTCTTATTTCGATGCGTTGATATTTGTTTGCTTACTAGCTTTAATCGAATCAGTGACAGCGGCATCTGCCGTTTCTGCATTTTGTTTCATCTCCTTTTGTCTGCGCAACTGCTCTTCGTAAATCTCCCAACCAACAGTCTTAATTTCATCCAACTTTTCAGGTTCGTTCAGCACCAGGACATCGCCTTCGTTTACTCCTTTGTTGATAATGATGAAATCTTCGTTTTCGTCACCAAGGTCAACAATTTGCCGATGTACATCTTTGTTCAATTTCACATAGACAAATTTGGTAGAATCGGTTTCAAAAACAGCTTCTGAAGGGACATAAAGTTTGTCGTAATAAGTACCTGTCTGGATTACATTACCGGTTGTCATTGCTGGTTTTAAATCTGGGTCACTTCCTGAAATCCTGATGTTCACCTCAAAAACTTTGGAGTCACTTTTTGGCATGGGCTGGCCGATATTAGCAACCGAAATTACTTCACCTTTAAGCTCCTTATCTGGAAATGCATCAATACTTAAGGTCACTTTTTGTTTAACCTTAACTTTGGCAATATCGATCTCGTTGATATAAGTTTCGGAAATCATCTTAGTCATATCTGGTAAGGTAGCAATGATGGGGCTCCACGGACTTAAAACAGAGCCAACCTGTATCTTTATCCCAAACCTGTCTTTTGCATAGATCACCATCCCCGGTTTGGGCGCTTTAATAATCAATGCATCGTATAGTTTCAATAAGTCATCGACCCTCGTTTGTTTCAATCTGAAATCGATATTTCTCCTTTCCATCTGGGAAGACAATTGCCGCTGCCTCATTTCAAGCCCCTTTTTATCCTGATCCAATTTGCGTTCAGCCTTGCTCAGGTCCATTTCGGCTTTTTTGATTACCGAAGGTGATTCATAAACCGATTCGGCCAATACAATTTTACGTTCCTCTACATCTGATCTGGAATTGACGATCAAATCTCTGTAATTGCTCAGGCTAAGGTTGGAGTCCAATTTGGCATCTTCAATCACACTTGCGGCTGTTTCCAATTCAAGACGTGCGGCAGTCAATACCTCTTCAATCACTTTATGGTCAAGTGTTGCAATGTATTGACCGGAATCGACAACCGTACCCTCCTCTATCAAATCGGTAATCTTGATCTCATACACCCTCACATTCTGGCTCGAAAGCACGGCTGGCAAAACAATGTTCTCAGAATTTTCAGATTCCAACTGACCGGAAGTATGTATCTTGACTTCGACAGGTCCCTTGATCACTTTACAGGTAATCTCTTCTTCACCTGCTTTCTTGCCCGAAGAAAAATATACAATCAATAACAAGACAACCGCGATACCTGAAATAATCAAAACTCTTTTTCTATTCATAATATTTTCGTTTCGTCATTTTTCGTTAAAACATACTGCAAGTGCCTTTATAACAAATTATTACAACAAGGCAAATAAAATAATAGCTTAAAAAATTGCGGTTGTAAAGGTAAGAATAGAAATGGTTAAAAAAAGTCTTGTACGTTAACGGCTAAAAAAATTACATTAAAATTTCAGGATGAAATCCTCTTTCTGGAGTCCCTTTCTGAACAAGAAGATCCCTATCTCAAAAAGGTCAAGGGATACCCGAACTTCCGTGGACAGTTTTAATTCCATCCAGACAGCTTCCATCTCTTTTGATTCGTGGATTCCCCTGATGATAACAACGTCGTCAGGACCATGCAGGTCAATCCGATTTTGAAGAATATCTCGTGAACGGATGGGATCGAAAGGGTAGTTGATAAAACTAAATTCGGCCTTGTCAGGTAAGATTTGATCTGCAGTTATATTATTAATTTCTAGGATATTGGACTTATTATTAAGTTCAGAAATAAACCGTTGATAGACAATGTTATCCTCGATATAATATAATCGACTTTTGTTGTTTGCCATATTCACAACCGCAAGGTTAACACCAAGTGTAGGTCCATAATACAAAATATTTGCAGGTTGGAAATATTGGACCAACCTAAAAACCGCCTTTGAATATCGCAGTGGTAATTCCAATTTCCTGAACAATTTTCTTGATTTCGAAACCGGCAAACTGAAATGAGCAAATAAATTAGAAAGTTCAGGAGTCATTGATCCTTTTATTAGTCCAAGAGCCTCTTTTTTAAGCTGTTTGAAGTCCCTATACTCGGGACTGTTTCTTTTGCCTTCAATTACTGCAGTGATCAGCCGGAACAAAAAGGGTGAATGGATACCATGCCCCCGACGGTGACGCGCTCGCTTTATGTATTGAAACCTGCTGATAGTTCTAAATTTCATCCGAAAAGATTAATTTCAGTAAAACTAATAAAGATTCCCAAATTTCCGACAATTTCAAACCATCTGTTTTGCATAAGCGTTTTTTTGATGTAAGTTTGTTTTTATGTCGGGAATACTACAACAGGATATAAAATTTCTTTCGGGTGTCGGGCCACGCAAGTCGGTTTTGCTCAATCAGGAGCTGAAGATTTTCACAATCGGTGACCTGATTTGGTATTTCCCATTCAAATATGTTGACCGGACCAAATTCTACTCAATCCATGAAATCGACAGCAACATCCCATACATTCAGGTAAAGGGACGGATTACAGGAATGGAAATGGTTGGTACCGGAACCAGCCAACGGTTGGTGGCCTAT
>JBAXWR010000203.1:0-13120 GCA_037128295.1 Mariniphaga sp. | reverse complement strand
ATGAATTTGGGAATAAAGAATAGAACAAATGAAATAAATAGAAATAAATAGAAATAACTTGAGCAATTTTTTAGAATTTGTTTTCATGAATCTATTGGAAATATGTTGAAATAATTGGAAATAATCAGGAAATATTACTCGGTTTCTTTTAAGGTAAAAGATGCCAGGAAAAGCAGCCCAAAAATGTAGCCAACCAAAATCGCAAAATCAGTCAATGTATCAATCACCTGATAATCAGAATGTCCAATTTCCTTGAGGATATTGATCGCATAATGAATTGGCAGGCAATCGCCAAGCAATTCGGCCCAAAGGGGAAGCTTGTCCGAATCGATGATCAGTCCGGTCAAAAATACCGATGGAAGGATAATCAAAGGGATAAATGGCAAAACATGCGCCTCATGCTTCGCAAAGGTGGAAATGAAAATTCCCAACATAACCGATACGACCGAAAGCAACCAGATCACAATGAACATATACAAAATGGTTCCGAAGGAATAATTCAAATGAAAAAGCCAAATCGATTCTGAAAAAGCAATCAGCGACTGGAGAGTTGCCAACCCAAAATAGCCTAACGTATAACCACCTATGATTGAGGTCTTTGAATATCCGGCAATCATCATCCGCTCCAAAGTGCCCCTTGTACGCTCCTGGACCAGAAGTATGGCGCACAAAATGAAACTTAGAAAATGGACAATAAAAGCACAGAACGGCATCGCCATACCAACCATCGGTACGAAGTGCGGCATTGTATCGATCAGCAGCTTAAGGAAGTAAATGATCAACGCGGGAGCAATAAAATAAAGTGTCAGGAACCTGCGGTCACCTTTCAATTGGGCCAGGACGCGTTGGGCAATAACAATGATATGGTTCATTTTTATATCTCCTCCTCCCTTTGGTTCAAAATGGAAAGAATAATCTCTTCGATATTTTCGGTTTGGATCGCGACCGATGAAATCTGTGGGTCAAGGCCTGATTTCTGCAATTCGGATGCCAGATTTTGGGGAGTGGAACCAATTGTGGTTGTCTTTTCTATTCCATTGACTGTCAGTGTCAAACTTGTTTTTCCCTGTTCAATCAGTTTCTGAGGGGTATCAGTCGCCAGGATTTCCCCATTGCTGAGGATTGTCACCTTATCGCAAAGCAGGATTTCATCCATCTGGTGGGTACTTAGAAAAATAGTAACCCCTGATGATGCCAGTTTTCGGAAAAGCCGCCACAAAAGGATTTTCAGATGGGGATCGATGGCAGCCGTTGGTTCATCAAGGAAAAGAATTTTGGGATTGTGGACCATCGCACAGCAAAGCGAAACCCGTTTTTTCATCCCGCCCGAAAAAGTCCCAACCTTATCGTTTGCCCTTGCGGATAGTTCAGTAAAGGCAAGGATTTCATCTGTAACTTTTTCTATGTTATTAATTGACTGTGCTTTGCCAAAAAACAATATATTTTCGCGTGCGGTAAGATCGTCGTATAAAGCCGGGAATTGCGGCATATAACCAATCTGTTTCCTCAATTCCCATTTCTCTTTAAGCGGGTCGAGACCAAGTACTTTGGCAGCACCCGAAGTTGGACGGAGCGAACCCACCAACGCTTTGATCAAGGTTGATTTTCCTGCCCCGTTGGAACCCACTATCCCATAGATCATACCCTCAGGAACAACAAGATCCATATGGTTCAATGCCATAATTGTCCCATATTGCTTTGAAAGATTGGTGATTTCGATGGCGTTCATAACTATTGGATATCAATCTCCTTTTTTAAGACTTCAACAGCTTTTTCAACGTATTCATCACGGCCCTCCCTGATCGCTTTTATGGTTCGTTTGACTGGATAATCGGGTCGGAAACCTATCAAATGGAGTTGGGAGCCATCATGTTTCAAAACTTTCATTCCGGTCCACATGATCGAATACCCGCCCATTAAAGGTATAAAGTTCACGTTCCCATTGGTTCCTGCAGTTGTATCGCCCACAAGTGTTCCAAGTTGATAATGGTCGATGATCCCAAGTGAAGTTTCGCCCGAACTTATACGGTTGGGCTCTTCAATAAAGACTATTTTTGCTTTAAAAAATGGGGGTTGTGGATCTATTTTCCATTTACTTGTTTCGAAACTGACATTCTCCCTGTCGGGAGAAGTAAAAATCGGGATATTCCATGTTGTGCTCCAAACCGGTTCATGAATAAGATGGGGGATCACTTTAAAGGCATCTGAAAAAGATGAAAAGACAATTCCCTTAGCTTCAGACAATTTGTTGATTTCTGACTCAAAATCGTCTTGTCTGGAATTTTCAAGATAGATCCCGTTTCCCAGGTCTTTGTTATTGGGTCTGGTCGGGTTTATCGGATTGAAAAACAGACTACCCCTTGTTTCGCGTGTGGCGTTGACAACAATTTTCTTGCCATCACGGTTGATTGTTACTTCGGCTATATTTTGTTTGAAATCGGAACCCCATAAATTCATGGCCCTGTAACGACGCAACTGTGGAGATCCAGAGACATAACTTTCCTGAAACTTTAACTCTTCGGTCGCTGTCCTTCCATCTATGTTTTCGAGGATATCACCAGGAAGGAACCTTGTTGAACCTGACGCAGTGACAACCGCTTTATTTTCAATCCAGGCAACCGAAATTGGAAGAATCCAATGTGTAAAACGATTGTTATAAACCACACCGTGTCCATCCTCCAATTTTGAAACCATTCTGCGAAGTGAATTATAGAATCCAATTTCCGATTTTTCATTGTAAACGTCATCCAATGTTTGCGTTAACACATTATCCCAATCGACTTTAACAACATCGTGGTAAGGGTAAAAATGCTGAAATACATTCCATGTAATGACGATATTGGCCAACTTTACTTGAAGGTTTCCTGTGTTCAATGAAGAATCGGCGATTTGATCCAGTTGCCCCTGGAGCGATTTTAACAAACCGGCATCTGAAACCGGAAAAGTATTCCTGATATTGCTATACAAGGCAAGAGGCATTGTACATGCAAGATGATTGCCAATATTTTTGTGGATGGCTTTGCCAATTGTCGCCTGAAGGTTTTTTTGCCGAATTTTCGCAACGGGTTTCCCTTTTCGCAACTGCGTACTGTCCGTCTCATAGTCATAAAAGGATTGGTTTTGATACCATTCCGTTTCCTTAAAATCAAGGTTGTAATCTTTTATAAGTTTCCACGAAGATTTTTTGCGTACCATCAGTTTTATTCCTGTTATATAAACTGGCAATTGTTGATCGATTCCAAAACCAAAAGCCAGAAAGGTGTCATTTAGGCCAAGCTTTATATCGTATTCATAATCAACACATTCTTGACCAATTGCAATAACCTTTGGATTTCTTGTAAGAACATCCAGAATATCTGGCCCAGATTTGGAAAAGGAAGCAATGCACAAATAGGCTTTACAAGATGCCTCTTTTGCAGTATTTAAGGTAAAAACAACTTTTACCTCTTTACCCAGGTAATCCGAGTTAGCCGAAATGCTGTTGATCAGGCAGATTTTGTTTTGTAAGGATGTTTCACGATTGATCCTGAGGCTTTTATAAATATTGCTCTTTTCCCCTAACCCTACTCCATAATGGATCCACGAAACCGGGATCATTCCTGTCGTATCCTTTGGGAGAATTGATTGGCGATTGAAATTCCCGATAGTGGAGGCATCATCAATTTTGAGGGCAGGAGCAATCGGTTTAAATACTTCCCGCAGGATTTGCTTCAGCTCATTTTGATTCCTTGCATTTTCAACTTTGCGGGCACCGTAAACGACAAATTTATCCCAGTTGATTTGTGAAGCTTCATCACTGGGGTAGAACCAGCGGACGTACCCATAAATCTTTGCGAAAGTCGCGACGTTTTCGACCTTACTCTCTGTGGCTGAACAACCAATACAAAGTATTGAAACACTTAAAATAACAATTGCAATTTTCATTTAGCTGACAGTTTTGGCAAATTCATTATGTTATTTTGAATTTCCAAAGGTAGGCTGAAAAAAGGTTAAAAAGAAAAGATTGTACTGATTTTCTAAATAAGCAATTCAAATTCTGATTAATATAATGTAATTAATTGATATTGCGAACTATAGATTAGGACTGTTATTTGTTTGATGTTTTTTTGTAATAAATTTGTTCATGGGGATCCTTTGTCGTACATTTGCGCTTATTAAGTCTAAATAAATATAGCATTAAAAAAAACTTGCATTGTCAATAAAACTCTTCTTCACGGCGAAATATCCCGGCCTTTTCAAATTTCATACGTAATTGAAGTCAATGAAAACATAAAATCAATTCTTATCATTTCGGATTTGGTTAATGGTTTCTCACGTCCAATGGTTTACAATATGATAATCATAAAGAAAGGGCTTAATTCTCTACTCTTTAGGTTTAATACATGTAACCACCTATCGTATTGGGTTTTAACTCATCCCCAAATACCCTTCAAATCATTTTTAAGTTATTTAATTTTTATTGAAAAAAGTTAATAGTATTATGAAAATTCGTTTTGTATTGTTTTTAGTATTGTTTATTTATACCGGTAGCTTGTGGTCCCAAGAAAGAAGTGCTACCTATATTCCTCTTATTGGTGACGATGCCCCTTCTTTTGTTGCGGAAACAACCAATGGGCAACTCAAATTCCCTTCCGACTATGGCAATAAATGGAAAATTATCTTTAGTCATCCCCGTGATTTTACACCTGTTTGTTCAACCGAGATCCTTGAACTATCTTATTTACAGGAGGATTTTGACAAACTTGGAGTTAAACTTGTGATCGTTTCAACGGATACCTTGTCGAAGCATTTTATGTGGAAGGCTGCTTTGGAGGAGATTGCGTACAAAAACAAGAAACCAGTTAAAATTAATTTTCCCCTGGTAGATGATAATAAAATGGCGATTTCCAGGGAATATGGGATGTTACACATTCCGACAAGTAACAGTAAGGACGTTCGTGGTGTTTTTATCATCAATCCAAAAGATAAGGTTGAAGCCGTCTTTTTCTATCCGATGAATATTGGGAGGAACATGGAAGAGATTAAACGAACTGTAATTGCACTTCAGGCAGCTGGTACCGGGAAGAACCGTTTACTAACTCCTGCCAACTGGCAAGCCGGTGACGATATGCTGGTTCCACAGTACCCATACACCAAAAAAGAATTAATGGAAAATCCTGAAATAGAGCACCAATATTACAATGTTGGCACCTTTATGTGGTTTAAGAAAAGCAATACCCTCACTTCCAAATAGGGTTGATCTTAAAGTCGAAAGAACACCTGAATAGCAAGAGTTGACAGATTCACAAGTGGTTCTAAGTTCTATACAATAAAAAAAAGCACCTTAATCGGGTGCTTTTTTTATTACTATGAAATCATGTCCTACAACATATCCGAATTTTCCAGCAGATAAGCCTCCGCTTCGGTACTCCATAACCCTTTGTGGTTGTCGCAGATTTCGGCCAGACGGGCATAAACCGGGTCGGTCAAACCCTTTTGTGCAAATTCGGAAATTGGAGTTAAAGGCATTTCTATGTGATTGTAAATCAATTTTTTCCCTCCAGGAATTTCAGGAAGGTGAAGTGTCGTCTCAATGACCGCATTGATCCCTCCAATGTGGGTGACCAAGCCAGCGGGATCAAGTCCGGCCGACATCAGTTGAAGAGCCTCTTTCATATCATCAGTATTCCCACCACTGGTTCCAACGACATGGGTATAGGCATAGTGAACGTTGTAAAAATTCAGAGGTGCCTTGAAATTGGGATCTGAAGGACCAGCAAAGAAGTTTAAACAACCGTCGAACGCCAACAATGCATCAGCCTGTTCAATAACAGGAGCAACAGGTGCAAAGACGAAAATATCGTTGAATCCTTCTCCCCCACTGATTGCTTTCAACGATTCAATGGCATTTGTGAATTTGGAAGTGTTGATGTATTGCAGGTCAATCCCCCTTGAAGCGGCAAATTCAACTGTATATAATCCGGCAGCCCTGTCCAATCGTGTCTGGTCAATATCGGTAACTACGAGAAGTGAAGGTTTGCGATCCTCACGGTGAAGTACATAGTTGATGGCGGCCAATCCCATCGGGCCGACACCTGCCAACAAAGCCATCTTTCCTCCATCAACTATCTCCATTTTGTGAATATACGACCCCGGGTTGGTGTGGTAATTGGCATGAATTGCTCCAATTACGCAGGATAGTGGTTCTGATAATGAGGCTGGATAAAACCCTTCTCCATGGAAAGGTAGCAAACAATCGGCTTCCATTACCTCGTTCGGAATGATCACATAGGTCGCATCACCACCGATGTAACTGTAGGAATAACCCGGTGCCCCAAGAACACCAACAGGACTTCCGGGAAAATTGATCGCAGGCTGGATCGAGAATTTGTCTCCAACTTTGAATTTGTCCTGCCATTTGGCACCGACCTCTACCAACTCACCGGCAAACTCATGTCCGATAATAGGTGGGTTGGTTGCGCAATCATCAGGTACCCTTTTATGGTCAGAACCCTGACTGGCGGCCTTGTACGATGACATACATATGCTGTCGCATACCACCTTGGCCAATATTTCGTTTTCATTGATTGCCGGAAGCTCGAACTCTTCCAATCGCAAATCCTTTTTTCCGTATAAACGGACTGCACGTGTTTTCATGGTTGATAATTTTTATGCTACTGGCGGCTGGCAACTAGCGGCTGGCTTGACAGTGCTGGTGAATGAATTTACAGTTCTTAAAAATGCTACTGGCGGCTGGCTACTGGCGGCTAGCTTGACAGTACTGGAGATCGAAATTTATGTTCATAATTTTAACTTTTATTTAATGCGACTGGCGGCTGGCAACTGGCGATTGGCGGTTGGCAACTAGCTGCTGGCTGTTCGTGTTCATTGATAATTTGAGATTCTGAAATTAACTGGAATTCAAATTCCAGAACTTCACAATAAACTTGAATCTCGAACAGCTATCCGCCAGAAGCCAGTTGCCAACCGCTTTTTAATACATTCAAATTCTGTAACTTCCAAATAAACTTGAACCTTGAACTGCCAGTCGCCAGCCGCCAACTGCTAGCCGCTTTTAAATCCAGAACATCAAAATAATATAGAACTACGAACTGCCAGTAGCCAGCCGCTAACTGCCAGCCGTTTTTTTTAATAGCTTCCCAATAACCTTGAACCGGAATTTAGCGTTCAAAGTGTTTGATGAAGTTATTGAGTTTTTTACCTAATAAGTCACACTTATCATGAATTTGATAGTAAATCTCGGCATCTTTAAGAGAACCTGTTTCAAAAAGCGATTCGAGGTGATCTATCGTTTCATCGTTGGATCCAATCGCATAAGTAAGAAATTTAAAGTATTCTGCCTGATAAGTCCTTCTGCCATAACCCTCAACAATCGTAGAACGTACACTCTTTGAAGAACGCCGGATTTGCTGACCAGTTTCAAACTGTTCAAACTTAGGAAGCATTTCAAAACTCATTTTATGAATCTCCAATGCTACTTCCCTTGCCAACTGCCATATTTCCAAGTTCTTGTAGGACATTTTTCTTTACGAAAATTAAGCTTTTATTTTAATGCACTGCTGCTGGCAGCTGGCAACTTGCAGCTGGCTGTTCGTCTTCATTGTTAATTTGAGAATCTGATATTAACTGCCATTCAAATTATAAAACTTCCAAATTAAATCGGACCTCGAACAGCCAGTAGCCAGCCGCCAACTGCCAGCCGCCTTTGTCCAGAACTTCCAAATAAACTTGAACCACGAACTGCCAGCCGCCAAAAGCCAGTTGCCAGCAGCCAGTCGCTAGTTTAACATGTTTTGCCCTCCGGTAACCGGAACTGCCTGACCTGTTTCATACTCTTGTTCCATCACGTACAGAATGGCACGAACAACATCGATCACACGACAGCCCCTTCCAGCCGGCACCTGAGCCTCATAAAATGCTTTTACATCTTCAATATCCTTTGCACCAGGAACTTTACCTGCTTTGAGGTATTGTACGAACAACCCTCTTCCCGGATCGCTCCACAACGGTCCCTCAAAGAAATTCCCCGGACAGATCGAATTCACTTTGATATGATGGGGCATTAACTCCATGGCAAAAGACTGGGTCAAACCTATTCCACCAAATTTTCCACCGGCATAGGCAAAATTCTTGTTGCTTCCTTTCAATCCCGATTTTGAATTGATCTGGATAATGTCCATGAAATAGTCTTTTCTGAATTGGGATTGCACCTTCATAACGGCAGAAGCATATTTTGCACATAAGAAATAGCCATTGTAGTTCACATCGGTCATTAATGAAAAGACTTCAGGTGTCATTTCGTCAAGACTACCTGCACGGAGAATCCCGGCATTGCTGATGATCACATCCAATCCGCCAAAGTGTTTCACAGTTTCAGAAACCATATCTTCAACGGATTCAGGATCGACTACATTAACTTTTACGAACCATGCTTTATTGGTCTGATTCTTCGCATTGAGCATAGAAACCAGCTTTTGGCCAACCTCAACATTCAGATCGGCAATTACCACATTTGCCCCCTGAGCATACAATAGTTCAGCAATTCCTCCGCCAAACCCTTGGGCACCACCGGTTACGATGACGATTTTATCCTGCACCCGCCCTGATACTTTTGCAACAGGCATTTCCTTTGCTCCAAACAAGATGTCAAGTGATGTAGCATCAGGTGCAATGGCAACCAATCCCAATCCTTTTAGCAAAATATAATCCGGATGAATGGATCGGGTTTCAGTCCATGTCGATAGCTTTACTTCCAGATCTTCAATGATTTCCTTCGGATCTTTGGTTTCATCAACGACCAGAATACCCGCAGATTTTTTGACAAAACTTAATTTAGCAAGGTCTTCGCCATTATCAATGCTCAGGAATTCGCTTCGGTTGTCAAATCTGACCGACATTATCTGATCGGCAGAGGTAAGCATCCTAATCGCAGGAATAACGCGATTAATTATTAACTTATTCATATTCAATTCTTTGTCAAATATTCAATTAACGCTTTTCCCAAAGTTACAAAGTCTTCCTTTTTGGCAAGGTCTGGACGACCAAATTTGTCAAGATATCCGGAACCGTCAGTTGCAACAAGGTATTGATGGGCTGAAGTAATGCAGGCACCCTCATAGTTAATGTCGAGTATCTTCTTGCTTAATGGTGTACTGTTTCTTGCGAATAATTCAATTGGTTCCATAGCCGGAGTGTTGTGTTCCGATCCCAATGTTACCACCATTCCATTTTTGCTAAAGTAAACGACGTAATCTTCCAATACAGCCAAACTATTCCTTGTCGGGATCAGCTCAATTGACCAGATATTTCTTTCCCTGAGTACTTTCAAGGCAATAGCTTTATCGCCCTCAAAATCGGTAAAATTGCCATTGTTGTCGTCGGCAAGGAATGGATAGGTGGGAATACCTCCGGCATTGAGGATGATCTGGCAAACCATTTCCATATCTAAAAATGCTTCAGGACTTTCGGGAATAAAAGCAGCACCACCCGCCTTGAGAAGATTGCCCCTGATCTCATTTTCGATGGCCGCAAAATTCCCGATTGCTGACTTCAGTGCTTTACCACCAAAAACTGTTTTGTAAAACATCTGTTGCTCTTCGGCGGATTCAATTTGGGATGCAATCTTTTCACGAAGTGCCTTTGCCAGATGCCGTTCACGCACCATACCTTTGGTTAGGTTTGCCCGAATCTCTTCAAAATCAAGCTGGAAACCAGCATTGATTCCTGCGAGGACTTCGTTGAGTTTTGCGCACATTTGCTGAACCTGTAGATTGGATTCTACTTTGACCGATTCAAGCGTAGATGCAAACGGTTCATCTAGCTTTGGAGGAAAAGCCAAACCTTTACCGCTCAGGTATGTACGGCCCGGATTGTTTGGATCGTTTACTTTGATCCCGGCGGCTTGATCGGCTCGGTTCAGGCTGATCAGTTCGATGTTGAATAGTGGGAAGATTTTCCTTTTTTCACATCCTTCTGCCCATTCAGAATAGCCATCTGTGGTATAAAAGTCATTGATACCGACCACTTTAACATTCTCATTAACAGACCTATCAAGCGCATCAGAAATTCCGTTAAAGGCACTGAAGGAGAAAGGCGTATGCATATGGGCATTGACCAACCGGGTTTTACAATCCCCATTTTGTGAATACCAGTTTAATAATTCTTCCTTATCGGGAAATGTTTTCCAGAAATCCATATTGTATAATTGTCAAACAATTGGTTAAAATCTAAACTAAACTCCAAGTTTTGCCCTACGGATCTGCTCAAGGTCGCTGAAATTCTGACCAGAAACATGTCCTTTCAACGGAACGATCTTTTCATGGACCGCATCAATAAACCATTCAGGTTGTGGGAAGAAAGCTTCTTCAAGTTCGTAAGCTGGTGTAATCCAGTTTCTTGAACCTACAACTACAGGTGGAGCATCGAGATAGTCGAATGCCAGTTCGGTAATGTTGCGTGAAAGCTCGTTCAGGAACGATCCGCGTGAGTTGGCATCACCGGAAATCAGGATACGACCTGTCTTTTTAACAGAGGCGATCACTTTTTCGTAATTAAATGGAACCAACGAGCGGGCATCGATCACTTCCGCCGAAACACTGTATTTTTCCTGGAGGATCTTTGCAGCATCGAGGGCACGGTACAGGGTAGCACCTATCGTTAATATTGTGAGGTCTTTGCCTTCCCTCTTAACATCCGGTTCGCCGATTGGGATTTCGTAATAACCTTCCGGGACACCACCTTTGTGAAATTGTTCTCCGATATCGTAAACACGCTGGCTTTCAAAGAAGATAACCGGGTCAGTACCTTGCAATGCACTGTTCATTAAACCTTTGGCATCATATGGTGTAACAGGGAACACAACTTTCAAACCAGGGATATGGGCAACCAAAGAAGTCCAATCCTGAGAGTGCTGGGCGCCATATTTCGATCCAACAGATACACGCAATACAACTGGCATCTTGAGAACATTTCCACTCATGGCTTGCCATTTGGGAAGTTGGTTGAAGACCTCATCACCACATCTTCCAAGGAAATCGCAGTACATGATTTCCGGGATCACACGGCCACCACACATCGCGTAACCAATGGCAGTCCCTACGATTGAGGCTTCCGATATCGGTGAGTTGAACAACCGGTGATAAGGCAAGGCTTCGGTCAATCCGCGATAAACAGCAAACGCACCACCCCAATCGCGGTTCTCTTCACCATAAGCCACGAGGGTAGGATCTTTGTAAAAGCGATCCACAATGGCATCAAAAATACCATCCCTTAACTGGTATTGCTTCATCTTTGAGAAAGGTTTTCCATCTGCATCGAAGGCAAAACGTTCCTTCTTTGCAATCTGGATCACCCTTGCATTTTCGGCCATCGGGTGGTTCACTTCTGGAACACGGTCTTCCATCTTATCCACCGATTGGTTGGAGAAGATCATTTCGCCTATCTGCTCAGGACGTTTCCTGATATCCATACGTGGTGAAACCTCATCATTGATTGAGAGTTTCATCATTTCTACGGTAATTTGTTTAATATCCTCCCAAATGTCATCAAGCTCTGATTGGGTTGTTACACCTGCTTCAACCAGGCTTTTCCCATAAGTGATAATGCTATCCTGAGCCTGCCATGCTTCAATCTCCTCTTTTGAACGATAGGACGAAGCATCCGAAGGTGAATGTCCACTGAAACGATAGGTCAAAACCTCTAGCAAAACAGGGCCTTGCTTGTCTTCGATGACCTGACGTTTGCGACGGTATGCATCAATAACAGCCAATGGATTGTAACCATCGACACGTTCGGCATGTAACTGTTCAGGGTTCACTCCGGCTCCGATACGGGCAACTTTACCGTAACCCATTGTCTCACCGCAGGTTTGGCCACCCATTCCGTACTGGTTGTTCATCACGTTAAAGATCACAGGCAAACCACCTTTCATATCACCTTCCCAAAGGTTCTGGAACTGGTCCATTGCAGCAAAGGAAAGTCCTTCCCAAACTGGTCCGCAAGCCATTGAAGCGTCACCAATATTGGCAATTACCATACCCGGTTTACGGTTTATTTTTTTGTAAAGTGCAGCACCTACTGAAATATCACCGCTTCCTCCTACGATTGCATTGTTCGGATAAACGCCAAACGGTGTGAAGAAAGCATGCATACTTCCACCAAGACCTTTGTTAAAACCGGTCTCACGCGCAAAAATCTCAGCCAATGTGCCATAAATCAGGAACCTGCGGCCCAGCTCCTTAACAGTACCTGTGAAACCTTTTTTTACCACATTCAGGACAGTCCCGTCAAAGAATGTTTCCATGATTGAAGTAAGCTCTGCATCGGTCAGTTTCTGAATAGCACTTAATCCCTTTGCTAGAATCTCCCCATGACTACGGTGAGAACCAAATATAAAGTCTTCAACTGTAAGGGTATAAGCCATACCCACGGCAGCAGCTTCCTGACCCGCAGAAAGATGTGCAGGACCGGGATGGTCATATTTTACTCCGCTGTATTCTCCGGTTGTTTTGATCAGGTTCAGCATGGTTTCGAATTCGCGGATCACAACCATGTCGTGATAAATGCGAAGGAAATCACTGTCTGAAAAATTTACCTTCTCTTCGGCAATTGTTTTGTTGTATTGATTGACCGGTATTGGTGTAAAAACGATCTCTCCGGCTTGTCTGGCCACATTCGGGTCAATAAACTGAACTTTAGGCATATAAATTTTTTATTGAAATATTTTAATTAAAACGCAAAAATTGTCTCTTTGAAAATTTCTGAAACGGTAGGATGTGGGAACACTACCTCTTCCATTTCCTTCAGTGTCATCTCCATTTCAATGGCCATTGCTGCACCATAAATGATTTCGCCTGAAGGGTTACCTAAGATATGGACACCAAGGATTTCACCATATTTCGCCCCAACCAGAACTTTGCTAAGGCCACTACCACCTTCATTTTCGGCGATAAAACGTCCGGCATAAGCCAATGGCAATTTGGCAACACGGTACTCGATATTTTGTGCTTTCGCAGCTTCTTCGGTCAATCCAACACCTGAAAATTCAGGGTTCGTGTAAACAACACCAGGTATTGCATTGTAGCGCATCCTGTCGGCACGGCCAGTCAAGTTATTGACTACA
>JBAXWR010000202.1:0-13130 GCA_037128295.1 Mariniphaga sp. | reverse complement strand
CCATGGACCTGGTCGCATCTGCCAGAAACATCATTGTAGCCATGATGCACACCAATCCCCAGGGAGAGCCCAAATTGCTGAAAAAATGCACCTTGCCATTGACAGGGGTTGGTGTTGTAAAGCGGATCGTCTCCGATCTGGCTGTAATTGATGTCACACCACTTGGGTTCAAATTAATTGAACGTGCAACCGGCATCTCCGTTCATGAGATCATCAATGCCAAAGATGGCAAACTGATCATTCCAGGTCTTCTTCAACCCATAAAATCTGTCAATCTTTTGAATGACAAATCGTTGTTAAAAACAAAGAGTTCTTCATCAGGATTGGAAATTTCAGTTCCCGAAAAAGCACCGAATGAAATCGCTTCGGTGGTCAAAGTGACACTTAAAGATAAATTCAATGTTTCGTCGCAAGGAGCAAAAAAGAAGATGAAAACAGGGGAGCTTGATTAATTGAAATCAACCTACCTTGAAGTTGGTTGAAAACTTATCCTTGGATTTTGTCCAAATTTGATCATTTTTATCCTTGGATTTTGTCCAAAAATATAATATATATAATTGAATTTTAGGTGTTTATTATGTTGTGAAATTTATCCTCAAATTTGAATCATTTATTAAGGTTTTAGAAACTATTTTTTCTTCCCCGGCCACTCCCAATTCACCAGATCATCGCTCCAGGCAATCCCGATCGAAGCATTCCGGTCAAAATCACCTTGTTGTTCCGTCTTCGGGCCCGAGCCATGAAAAAACATAACATATTTACGCAATTTCTTATTATCCTTGAGGTTAATAACCGTTCCTGCCGTAATCCTTCCTTTGGCCCACTCCCATTCGGTCTGGCCTAAAGTAATCAGTTTGCCCCAATCCTTCCAGTTTTTCAGGTTGGGAGAACGCTTGATCGCGATGCCATTTGATGGGGAATGGATTAAAATGTATTCATTATTCTCATTGAGAACAGTCACGTTTTCTCCCGACTCGGTGTGGCCAAAATAGGTCCAGTTAATGAGGTCAAAACTGTACGACATGCTGACCCCATTTTGTTTATAAAAGCACCACCATTTCCCTTTTTCATCTTTGTCCTCCAGCAAATACGGGTCAATCATCCGTCCCATATCGGCAATTTTTACATCCGAACCTTTTACTTTTATGATCTCTGGCACGCCCCAATTGACCAAATCTTTGCTTCGGATTATAAACAATCGGCAATCGCTATTCCCATAACGTACTGGTTGATTGACTGTATAGTCAGGTCTTGGATAAGTCTGAAGACACATCACCCATTCATTATTATACCGCACAATGTTTCCGGGACTGCAATAATCCAACGATTGGTCTTTAGGAGTGATCACTTTTACTGGGCTCCAATTTTTCAAATCCTTTGATTGGCTCGTTGCCGTATAAGAATAGATCTTCCCCTCCTCAGTTTTCACAAGCGTAAAAAACAGGTAAAACTGATTGTTCTCGTAAAGAACAGCCGGATCACGATAAGCAGTGGAATCGCTACCCTTAAAAATAATCGGTGATTTTAGGTCTTTTAATAGGCTGGTTTGAGCCTGACCGTTGGATTTGAAAAGCAAGAAGGAAAACACTAATATGCTAATTTTTAATTGGTTGCTCATAAAGAAATGAATCCTTTTAATGGTTATTTATCCATACTGTTCTTCTTGAAATTTTCAGCCTGTTCAAATATCTCGACATAAACTTCATCACGCTCTACGGGTGGATAACCAAACTCATCCAAAAGTAAGATTAGCCCAACTTTTAAAGCCGATTTAATGTCTTCACGCCTGTTCCAATCGGGGTATTTGGCTTGACCGTCAACCAATTCCTTAACAGCTTTGGCAAGTTCGATTAATTTATCTTCTGGATATTTGAAGTCGTACTTGATACATAGTTCTTTCAGGATATCATAAAATGCCTTCTCCTCAAAGTCGATCCCCAGGATTTCACCGGCAGAAAATTCCTGGTGGACTTCCCAAATCAAATTGGTGAGATGCTCTGCCATCTCTTCATAAACTTCACTACGTAAAACATCGCTCTCATCACGTTGGTTGTAGCGTTCTACCAAAACCTGCATCTTTCGGGTAAAGTCGATCCCTTTTACTTTATTTACTTTTTTGATTTCTGAAATGACCTTTGCCAGAAGCTGTTGCAATAATTTGATCTTCGTATTGGGCAGTTTTATTTTTCCAATTTTGGCAAGGTAATCTTTGTCGAAAATATCCTGTTCCGATACGTTCTCATCGCCCAATTTGAAAATTTCCTGGACACCGTCACTTTCGAGGGCATCCTTGATCATTTCCCTGACACGGGCGTTCATTTGTGCGGTATCCGGAGCATTTCCTTTGGTAAGCTTGAACACGATTGAACGCACCGCAAGATAAAAATGGGTATAGTCCCTCTCCTGCTGGGTCAGCTTCTCACTCCCAGTACAAATATCGTAAGCAGCTTTCAACCTTTTTACCAACCCCATGAAGCGAGTTTCGATGTCCTTAGTTTGCTGGGCAAATTCGGCTGCCATGTTCAAAGTGTTCAACTGCTGTAACGTACTTCCATTAAAATACTTATTACTATCGAATTTGTGGAACAGCATGGCTAGCAGGTCCAAATGGTTTCTGACAATGATCAGTGATTCGGCAATGTCTTCAAAATTATCCGCGTCACCTTTGTTGTATTTGGCCAGGGCCAGGTTCATTTGCTTTTTGATCCCAATGTAGTCAACGACCAAGCCCTTGTTTTTCCCTTCAAACTTCCTGTTGACCCTCGAAATGGTTTGGATCAGGTTGTGCTGCTGGATCGGTTTGTCGATGTACATTGTATCGAGAAATGGCACATCAAAACCAGTCAGCCACATATCGACAACAATTGCAATTTTGAAGTTGGACTTCTCGTTTTTAAACTGGCGATCCAATTCCTTGCGGTATTCTTTGGTTCCCAGCAGTTTATAAAATACTTCATCATCATCCTGACTACGGGTCATGATCATTTTGATCCGTTCCATCGGTTTGATCTCCTTTTTATCCTTTTCGGATAGGAGAACCCCTTCATCGGCAATTCGGATTTCGTTCCATTGTGGCCTAAGCGCAATCACATTTTTGTAAAGTTCATAAGCAATTTCCCTTGTGCTGCAAACGAACATCGCTTTCCCTTTTATTGTAGCACCTTCAGCCACACGGTTTTCATAATGCGTCACAAAATCTTCCGCAAGGGCCAGCAACCGGTCAGGATCGCCAATAATAGCGTTCATGTTAGCGGTTGTCTCTTTGCTTTTTTCGATTTGGTAGGCATTGGCTCCTGCTTCGGCTGCCTCCTCATAATATTTTTCAATTTTCTCCAGCTCTCCATTTTTCAAAGCAATTTTGGCAGCCCTCCCTTCATACACGATCCGAACAGTGATTTCGTCCCTTACCGATTCGGTCATTGTATAGGCATCCACCACCTTTCCAAAAACGTCCAGAGTCGCATCGATGGGTGTTCCCGTAAAACCGACAAATGTGGCATTGGGCAAAGAGTCGTGCAGGTATTTGGCAAAGCCGAAGGTTTTGGAAACACCATTTTCGGTAACTCTTATTTTTTGGTCAAGGTTGACCTGACTGCGGTGAGCTTCGTCCGAAATGCAGATCACATTGCTCCTATCGGTCAGCAACTCGGTATCTTCTGTAAACTTGTGGATGGTTGTCAGGAATACGCCCCCACTTTGCCGACCTTGCAGCAATTCCCTTAAATGATCGCGGCTTTCGACACTAACCACGGTATTGTCGCCGATGAAACGTTTCGCATTGGTAAACTGGCCGGATAATTGATCGTCCAGGTCGGTACGGTCGGTAATCAGAACAATTGTCGGACTTTCGAAGTGTTCGCTTTTCATCAGCAACCTTGTGAGATAGAGCATTGTAAAGCTTTTCCCACAACCTGTTGCACCAAAAAAAGTCCCACCTTTGCCATCGCCGTTTGGCCTTTGGGCATATTTAATCGTGTCGTAAAGGCGTTTTGCAGCATAATACTGTGGATAGCGACAGACAATTTTTTCATTTTTCTTCGAACTGTCGGGCAGATAAATAAAGTTGCGGATAATGTCCCTCAGCCGGTTTTGGTGCAACATGCCCTGAACCAGGGTAAACATGCTGTCGATGCCATCCACATCTTTTGCAAGTCCTGCAACCCTGCGCCATGCGTAGAAAAATTCGTAAGGGGCAAAAAACGAACCTGCTTTGTTGTTTATGCCATCGCTGATCACACAAAAGGCATTGTATTTAAACAGTTCCGGGATATCACGCCGGTAACGGACAGTGAGTTGGATAAAGGCATCGAAAATTGTGGCTTCCTCGCGAATGGCACTTTTAAACTCGAACACCACGACTGGCAAACCATTGATATAGAGGATTCCATCAGGAATCCTCTTCTCGTTGCCGACAATTTCGAGCTGATTCACAAATTTATAAATGTTGTGGTCCTTCAGATATTTGATGCCCGGTTCTCCAGAAACTGTATCCAAATCGGGACTGGCAAGTTGGGCTTCCAGGCCAATATAGTCGATCAGCTCAATATGGATATCTTTTTGGTTTCGGTCCTCCCGTTTCAGGATAAAGCCATCCGACATCCACCGGAGAATAGTCTTGTTGCTTTCGTAAAGGTCCGAAGAAGGTAGTGTCTTTAATTGAAGGACAATTGATTTCGCTTCATTTTTAGTGAGATGTTTGCTTTCGTATTTTGTCAGCAAATAGTGAAGCAAATCGCTTTCGATTAATACTTCATCGGTTGTCCTTGCTATGGAATCGCCATGAAAATGGGGATAATTTTCGTTTCCCAGCAACTCAACAAAAGCGCGTTCTAATTTTTCTTCGGTGAATTTCATTTGTTTTTAATTAATATCAGCCATTGCCCTCTGGTTTTTCCTGCTCTTTTAATTACTCCTTTGTCTTTTAAAGCCTTAATATGATCAGCTACAGCAGACTCATTTATTGAAAGCTTTTCAACAATTTCCTTATAGGTAATCCTATTATTACTAATTATAAGACCAAGTACGTCTTTTTGTCTTTCAGTTAAAACACCTATTGCACCACCTATTACACCACCTATTACACCACCTATTGCACCACCTATCTGACCACCTGTAGAATCTTTAAATATAGTTACCTGAACACCTCCATCTTTTTCAATAATTTCGGGTTCCGGTAACTGTGCTTCTTTACATGTATTGATGATTTTCAATGTTCCACGACCCCATGTATCAATGTAACCTGCTTTAAAACAGGCATCAGCTATTTTCGGATTTCTGGGACGGGAACTATGCTCTATTTTCAAACTTTCCAATCCCAATCCTATTGGCAAAGTGCCTTCGTTCCAAATAGAAAATTTATGGTCAAAGACCCGAATTTGAACCGAAGATCCCATATATGTTCGATGGACTAACGCATTGAGGAGCATTTCCCGCAATGCAGCAACAGGATATTCACCGGTTTCAATGCGATGAAAACCTTTAAAATCAATCTTTTGGGTTAAAAACTTATAATTGAGCTGTGTTTCCACTTCAATTAACAATGTGACCAAATTGCCTTCAACAACTTCGTGAAACCTCAAATCAGAAGAGTCCTTGCCAAAACGACCAATTTTAACCTGAATGTTTGGATAAAACCGATTTGGGTCTTTACCGAACAAAATTAAAGCAGCTCTTTTAATCTTCCCATCATTTAGCAAACGAAGTTTGTCCAATAATTCAAAAGTTGACAATCCTATTGTCTCAGGCATTCTTCCACTTTCGTGACCATCCTTAACAAATTGGAACAAGCTTTTTTCGTCAATATCGGCAATAGTAGCACCTTCTTCAATCACATCGTCCCAGGTTCTTCCAGCTTTTTTCAACAAAAACTCATTCAGTTCAACTCCTGTAAGTTCCAATTTGGTGCTACCAGAACGGTAATAATACCTGCCTCTTAACGAAACAGGAACCGTGTAGGGATTTACCTTTATCTCAATGTATTTGCACTGTTCTTCCTCCAACAAATTGACATCACAAACAATGCCCAGCAAATCCCTGATTTTATTGGGCAGGATTTCCATTAGTATCTGAAAATCTTTAAGATGAACAACTTTTCCAGAATCATCTTTACCAATATAAATAGTACCACCTACTGCATTGGCAAAACCGCAAACCCATTTCAGGTAGTCATCGTGCCAGCTTTGCTTGTATTCTATGTTTTGTTGTTCGGGCATAGTCATTCTAATTCTTTTTCAGTTATATCATTTTCCCGGCTTACCAAGTTTCTTAATATCTTCCTCTATTTCCCGGAGACTTTGCTCTTTTTCGATTGCTTTTTGGGCAATTGCATATTTTTCGAATTCTTCACCCGATTTCTCCAAGGCTTTCTCATGGCTTATCTTTCCGGCATGATTGAGCAACTCCCGTCTGTTTAATTGTAAAATAATATCCAGGCGTTGTATCCAATCGGCCATATACATGGGTACCTGTTGCTGAGCCATGGTTTCGGCAAATGCCAAATATTGCTCTACCAATAAGCCCAACAGTTTCATTTCATCCTCTTTCAGGTAGTTCTTGGCAATGGTTGTTTCCGATTTTTTGATTGTTGTTGTTCCCTTTTTGTCGTACGATTGCATTCCCATGAGGGGCAAACTTGCATCGGCCCTGCGGTAAACCAGTTCGGCTGCGGTTTGCTGGCTGATTGCCCAAAGCAATTTATTTTGCACCACTTTAAAGAAAGTAATAGTTTGCTCGTCTTTTGGGTTGTAATCGATACTGGTGGTATAAATGTCTTTGATTTTCTGATAGAAAAACCTTTCCGATATGCGTATCTCCCGGATTCGTTCCTGCAACTCGGTAAAATAATTCATCGAACTGCCCGACTTAAACCGGTCGTCATTCAGGGCAAAACCCTTAATAATGTATTCTTTGAGCCGTTGCGTAGCCCAAATTCTGAATTTTGTCCCTTGGGGAGATTTGACCCTATAACCTACTGAAATTATAACATCCAGATTGTAGTAGTCAATGGCTCTTTCCACTTCCCTGTTACCTTCTGTTTGAACTGTTCGGAAATTCCGAACAGTTGCCAAAGCCTCTAATTCTCCTTCGTCAAACACATTTTTAATGTGCTCGCTGATAGTGGCTTTCGATTTTTGAAACAGTTCGCATAATTGTGCTTGTGTCAACCAAACAGTCTCTTCCTCAAGGCGAACATCTATTTTGATGTTGCCATCGGAGTTTTGGTAGATAAGGATTTCGCTGTTATTCATTGGTTTCCAATAATCTGTTCAAATTATCCTGAAGTGCCTTTTTATCAGGTAGATACAATTGATATTTAGTTAACAATACTTTATTTGTAATGCTATCGGTAGCATATTCGACCAGGATTTGATTTTTCTTGTTTCCAAGAATTATCCCAATTGGGTCGTTGTCACCTTCGGTTGCTTCTTCTTTTTTGAAATAGTTTAAGTATAGGTTCATCTGCCCTACATCCAAATGGTCTATTTCGCCACGTTTTAAATCAACTAACACAAAGCATTTCAGTATCCTGTGATAAAAAAGCAGGTCCAAATGAAAATGCTTCCCACCTATACTTATTCGGAATTGCCTGCCGATAAAGGCAAAACCCTTGCCCATTTCCATAATGAATTGTTGAAGGTTTGAAATTATCTTTTCCTCAAGTTCACTTTCCAAATATTGGTATTGCTCGGGTATATTCAGAAACTCCAAAACGAAAGGATCCTTTATCAGGTCTTCTGGTGATTCCAAAATATGACCCTCTTTTGACAATTTCAAAACACCTTCCTTATCTTTGCTTAAAGCAATGCGCTCGAATAATGAACTTTTCATGTGCCGTTTGAGTTCCCGAACACTCCATCGTTCCTTTTCGCACTGTTTGCTGTAAAAACCGATTTCAAGCTCCGAATCCGATTTAAGAATTTCAAAGTAATGGCTCCACGTCAATAAGTGAGACAGTGTCTCACTTATTGGAAAGCACTGATATAATTTGCGCATATACAATAGGTTAGACCGACTAAACCCTTTGCCATACGCCTGTGTTAAATCCTTCGAAAGCCTCTCGAACAATTGTGAGCCGTACTCTGCCCGTTCGTTTCCTTTTTGCTCAAACTCAACAATATGCTGCCCGATATGCCAATAGGTCTGTACCAGGATGGTATTGACAGACTGTACCGCCTGTTGCCTCCCTTGCTGCAACAAACTGCCTATTTCCGTAATAAGCTGATTATATGTTTGTTTCTCGATTTCCATAATTTACACTTTTTATTGTCAATACTTTTAAATGTTTCTGGACTGTAGATTAAGCTATTTCATTAAACCTTCAAGGTTTTCGAAAACCTAGAAAGTAATGCTCCAGATAATTATTCCTTTGAGCATCAGCCAAGGGTTTCCCCTACGATTTGTCGTAATAATTGTTCGATGGTTAATTTGGTCGATGAATGATCTCCTTTAGGATTGGATTTAAAATTATACAAACCGATGTATTCCGAATTGTCGTTGGATTTAAAGCCGTCGCCAAAACAATTCCAAAAAGATATCACTCCAAAAAATACCCCAGAGTATATATTCCGAATTTCTTTTTTCCGATTTTCCAAATGTTGGTATATGGTTTTGCCCTTCCAACCGTTGCTTACCTTTAATTCAATAACAGCAACCAATTCATCGAATAGCATAGGATCTCTCTTTTTCCAAATGGAGATGTCGGGGCGTATCTCTTTGCGACCGTTTTTATCTATGCGAATATCTCGTTCTGAAACCACCTCCAAGCCGTACGATTTTAAACAATTTTTCAAAAAAAACAGACATGTTTCAGTAAAGAAATCGGCAGCAACAGTATTGACTTCCCGACCCAGATCGGCGCAATTGTGTACATTGAAATACCAGAACGCCATCATCCGTTCCTTCACAGCCCTAGTGATTTCATCAGTTGTTAAATCGAACCGATAGTTTTCCAAGGCATGTGAAATATTGCGCTGTGTTTCCAACAAGCCTTTGTATTGTTGGGTAAAGGCTTGGTCAATATCCATTAAAGTTTTGCTCATTGGTTTTTCATTGTGTTCTGTATCTATTTTTGCTTCTTTCCTATTTTTCCTTCTTTATTAATTATAAAAGTCCTTTGTGTGAGTAATCATATACTTTTAACCATAGGCATCGGTGATTAGATATTTTATGATTGAAGTACATCTTTTGTGTTCATTAATAATAAATTATGAAAATAGCTTTGAAAATATATAAATACTAATCTTTGTTTATAAACCTTAATATTCTTGTCTTCTTTTCTAAATCACTATCTAAACGACTAAAATCCTTTTTAGAATCAATTTTAATGTTCTGCAACTTAATTTTACTCCTTAGATATCTTTCAAAATCAGAATCATTATGAGCTTTAAACATCAAATAGGAGCACAGTTTCAATAAAACGCTTTGCTTAATTATTCCCATAGCGGACAATTCCATTATTTCATTGAGATATGTCTTATTTTTCTTAACGTCTAAATCTATAATAAGAAAATATAGAATGAATAATTTTAACTGATTTGTTTTCTTTTCCTTTTTAAGTTCCTCAATCTTAGAAAGAACAATTCTTTCTAAATTATTTTGCATCAAAGCATCAAATAGGAATACTTCAATCATAACAGGTAAAAAATTGGCAACTAATTTCTGAATTAATGCAAAATCTTCAATCCCATCAAATTCCATAATATTATTCTCATTTTCACTTTCATTTAAAATAAGAAATCCCATATTGCAAACTGCATCAAGAATAAAATCAAAAATTTCATCTTGAGCTTTTGTATCACTAATATTTGTATTACGGAATACACGACATAGTATAAATAGTGCCTTTTCTAAATTTTCACTATTTGTTTCAATATTTTCATAATATCTTTTTAATGAGACACTCTCTTTGGTTTGAGCAGATTGTAATATTCCTTGATTCATATTATCTTGTTCAATTGGACTTAAAACAGCTTTTGTACTATTTGCTAATTGTTGTGCTGTGAGACTAAGATTGAAAACGTCTCCCATGGCTAATAACAATCGTTTATCAACCTCAAAATAATCAGTTTGACAGGTAAGCTCATTAAAAATCAGTTTTGTTTTCCTAAATATTGAAATGATAAAATCTTTATCTTTTTTATTAAACCCAGAATACAACTCTAATTCATTTTTAAATGAAAGATAAAAATGATCATCGCTAAGTATTTTAGATCTAAAATCATGATTTTCAGTCATATGATAAGCTAGGAAATATTCAAAAACCCCATTCAATCTAAAAGTATATTTTTCATTATCTATAAGTTTTAATATACCCTTTTTCCTTATAAAATCCACTATATCTTCGACTTTTGCAACTACCTTTCTATTAATATTTCTATATTTATCTGTAAAAATTACAATTTCATTAAATGTAGCTGTATAATTCGATTGTCCATAATTAATTAATAATTCATATGCAAGAGATCCTAAATATGATTTAAAATCTTCATAATCCAAATTTAGAGATTTCCCTAGTGCAATATTTTTTCTTTCTAATATACCATCAATATAAAGTTGAATTAATTCAAAATTATTATGCAAATTAGCGTCATTAGTTTTATCAAATATCCACAAAAAAAGTGAAACTGTCCAATAATTTGATGGCATATTAAATTGCTGACAAATCTCCATTATCTTGTCTACTACTAATTCAATTTTTTTTTCAGGAATTGTTTGCCACTTTTGGGCAAGCATTCTAACTTCTGATTTTGATATTTCATGAATAAAGAGTTTAGTATCTTTGTCGGAGAAAATTGTGGTTAATTCGTATGGGCTTGATATTTTTTGAGGAATACATGCAATAACTTTTACATTCTTATTTTCCCTAATGAACCTGGTAAGTTGATTATTAACATCCTCAAAGGAAGAATCGAAATTATCTAACAGCAGAACTAATTTATATTTATCTATTAACTTACTGACCTTGGTTTTATTAACTTCAAGGGCAATGTGCAATTCCGAAATTATATCTATCTTACGGGAAGCATTGTGGTAAGCCCAACAATCAATATATATTGGAAGTGCCTGATATTGAGAATAACTCCTTAAAATATCCAATTTTAATTTCCATAGAATTGATGTCTTTCCAGATTTATCGTTACCATATATCAAGTAATTCTTATCATCTATTAGTAAATTTTCAAATGAAAATATATTAGCATCTTTTTTATTTCCTGTAAATTCCGATTTTGGCTTTATTTTTAAAATTGGTTTTGTAAAAAGATCTATGAAATTTTGCTCATTATCTATATCATTAGTGGTTAGAAATAAACTATTTGCTTCTTCCAAAGCTTCTTTATACCTTTTTCTAATTGTCTTCCTTAAGTCATTTTGATCCTTTTTATCGTGATTAAAGGGAATTTCACTATTAATCGTATTCGTAATGTTAAATGAATTTAAAATGGGATTTAAACTATATATTTTAACGTTAACCTCAAAAGTCTCGATATCCACATCTACAATTGTAAAACCAATATTTGAATGTTTATCATATAAAGACAATGCAGCTGGTGATACATCACAAAAGATACCTTCATCACCGTTAATATGGGTTGACGCTTTTTGCTTATGATAATGACCCGAAAAAAGCAAATGAAAATTTGTATAAACTAAATCTTCTAATTCACTTTCAATAAATTCTTTAAAATCGCTTAGGCAATGATGAAGTAAGAAAATTTTTAAACTACAATCTTTTACTATATGAATTGCGTCTTTAATCGTAGAAATTGGAAACAATAGCTGACCTTTATCTTTAACCGAATCACTTGAACGCCATGCTGAGTTTATAGTAACTATCCCAATGTTTTTACTTCCAATATTTCTTATATGAATCGTATATAAACTTGAAACAATATCATTAAATTGCCTTTGGTGTTCGGTATATAACTTTGTCTGAAAGTCAATATAATTTCTGAAATTTGTTAAACTTGCCTCGAATTGTGCTCTATTTGAAATGAATTGATCTAAACCTTTTAAATCTTTAATTTTGTCAATCTCATTTTTTATTGCTGGCATTTCTTGATCGAGATGCAATTCATGATTACCAGGACACATAACTATGTTTTCATGATTTATTCCTATTTCATAGGCAATCCTATCAAATAGATTAATTTTTGCGTTATTTAGAGTTTTTATATCTTCTCCGCTTTGGACTAAATCGCCTGTGAAAAATACTAAATCAATATCTTTCTCTTCATTTTTTAAACATTGACATAAAGCATCAATTCTACTTTGTTGATCAGCAAATGATTTTCCACTCTCAGTATAATGGAAGTCAGTAAGATGTAATATTTTCATATTTTCAGATTTTTTTATTTTTTTATTTTCATTATTAATGGTTGCAACTTTGGATAGAAGTAAATCTTTCAATTCTGATAGCTTTTGATTTTCTTTTGAGTAGAGTATACTCATTTCATTTATTGGCTTCATTACTTTTTCAAACGATTTGAGAATCTCATTTGATGGTTTTGTTATCTCAATTTTCTCAAAATCAGATTTGCTCAACATTGGCATGGTTGAACCTCCCAAGGCAATTCCTTTCAATTCCTCTGCAATTGAGAGTAAATAATAATACAAATAATCAGAATAATATGATTTTTTCACCACTATTGAATTCATTTGTTGATTTGTAATACAATCACCAAAAGCTAATGTGACTTTTCCCATATCGGAGCCAATACAAGTAACAATTACTGTCCCATTTGGTAAAATTTTGTTTTTAAGTTTTGAATATCCCGTTTCAGATAAGTTTCTTTCAGCACCTATTGCAAACTTATTGTAATTTTTAAAATCGCCAGGAGTAATAAATGGCATTTCGTTTCCAAAGTCTTCAGGGCTTTCACTTGAAGGAGTTTTTCCAGTTACGACATTGCCGTACTTTTTAATTTCTGTCCTTTCCCACTTCTCGTCTGCTTCATCAACAAACCATTGCTTATAAATGGCTTGTGCGGTTTCTTCTAATTTTTGGATCAATTGTTGGTTAAGCTTTATCCGGTTTACGATGACATTGTACTCTTTTACGATTTCGAGTTGTTTGGTGATGGAAGGGATTGGCAAAAGCGTATTGCACATTTCTTCCCAGCCAAAGATTTCCC
>JBAXWR010000201.1:0-13187 GCA_037128295.1 Mariniphaga sp. | reverse complement strand
AAAATCTCCCTTCCGACCGCATAGAGTTAGTTCATAAATTGTTAGCAATTAATTGATTTGGAGCGCGTTCCTAACATTGTTTTTGAAATAGTTCTTCTTAGTTTGGGATTGCTTTGTCGTGCAGATGATTAACTTTTAAATTTTGACTGTGCAACACTCCGCGCAATGACATGTCCTTAGAGTGTAGATGCTGGTTTTGATATAAATTATCTTCCGACTTTTAAAACCTTACTGAACTTGAATCATTTTCCTTGAAATTGCTTTCGCTACTTTTGGATTTCCAAAATCTACTCTTTTTTGGAAGAGTTTCGAAATGTGAATTTGTTAATATTTAAAATTCATTTTGGAAACCAATCTCCAAATAATTACTTACCTTTGTCGATACTAATGGTTGGCGTAATTATGATTCTTTCATTTGGAGATAAGGAAACTGAAATGATTTGGGATGGCGAGCGTGTTAAAACCTTGCCATTGGAAATTCAAACTGTTGGACGCCGAAAGCTTAGGATGCTCAACAACTCACAAACCATTATTGATTTAAGGATCCCTCCATCGAATAGGTTAGAAAAACTAAGTGGCCAATTAAAAGATTTTTATAGTATCAGGATCAACGACAGATGGAGGATAATCTTCAAATGGAACGATGGTCAATCAGAAGAGGTCAAAATTGTTGATTATCACTAGAATTGTTGAATTATGGAAAAATTGCCGAATATTCATCCCGGGGAGGTATTACTGGAAGAATTCCTGAAACCCTTAAATATAACTGCATACAGGTTGTCAAAAGACATTGGGATACCGCAAACAAGGACATCTGAAATTTTAAAGTACAACAGAAGTATTACCGCGGATACTGCGTTAAGATTAAGTACCTATTTTGGGACTACTGCGAAATTCTGGTTAGGGTTGCAGGACGATTTCGATTTGGAGGAAGCAATGGTAAAAATGGCAACAGAATTGGAAAAAATAAAAAGAATGGCTGTTTAGCGACATTGTGACCAGTTGAATGTTCATAACCTGAAAAGTCAAGATGTCAATAAAATAAAACCTATCACCCTTTTACAAATAATACCCCGAAACCAACATATAGCGGTTTCGGGGTATTTAAATTATAAATATCAGTAAATCAACTGATTATTCTGGCAAACCATATTTTTCGATCACATAATCAACATCTTTATCGCCACGGCCGCTCAGGTTGACCAAAATAGATTGCCTTGGGTTTTCTTTGGCAAGCTTTAAGGCATGGGCAACGGCATGAGCACTTTCCAATGCTGGGATGATCCCTTCAAGGCGGCTCAATTCATAAAATGCATCGATGGTTTCGGTATCCGTAGCTGAAACATAATTGACCTTTTTGAGGTCTTTTAACATACTATGTTCCGGTCCAACACCTGGATAATCCAATCCGCTGGCACAAGAATAAACAGGCGATGGTTCGCCTTTTTCGTCCTGCAGCAAATAGCATTTAAACCCGTGGATGATACCCGGTGTTCCCATGGTCATCGTCGCGGCATGTTCACCCAATTCCAGCGAACGGCCAGCTGGTTCAACGCCCCAAAGTTTACACTCCTCTTCATCGAGGAAAGCAGAGAAGATCCCCATTGCATTGCTGCCACCACCAACACAGGCAACTACGTTATCAGGAAGCTCACCTGTCATATCAAGGAATTGCTCTTTGGCTTCGATACCCACAACACGCTGGAAATCACGCACCATCATAGGGAATGGGTGTGGGCCTACAACAGATCCGATACAATAAATACTGTTCTCAAAATCGTTCATATAAGCGACAAAAGCAGAGTCAACAGCTTCTTTTAAAGTCTTCAATCCAAATGAAACAGGTACGACCTTTGCCCCTAGGATTTGCATCCTTACAACATTGGGATGTTCTTTGATAATATCAACTTCACCCATATGGATTTCACATTCCAATCCAAAATAGGCTGCTGCAGTGGCAAGGGCAACACCGTGCTGACCGGCACCTGTTTCTGCAATCAGTTTCTTTTTACCCAGATATTTCGCAAGCAAAGCTTCTCCCATGCAATGGTTCAACTTATGTGCACCCGTATGGTTCAGGTCTTCACGTTTCAGATAAACCCTGCCGCCATATTTGGTTGACAGCCTGTTACAGAAATAAGTGGGAGTTGGCCTGCCCTGGTAATGTTTGCGGATGCTCCGCAACTCAGAAATAAAATTATGCGATTTACTGATCGAAAAATAAGCATCGGTAATCTTTTCCATTTCTGCCTGAAGATGAGGTGGCAAAAAACTTCCGCCATATTCTTCAAAGAAGCCTGCCTGATTCGGATAATTCTTGAAATAATTTGTAGCCATTTTGTTTATATTATTGATATATAATAAATTGTAATAAATTCAATTTAATCTCCCGTATTAAGCCACATGTTTGGCTTATAACCTTGGACACAATTGCCAAAATTAAAAAAAGATGATTAATTTCAGGTCTATTTCCTGAAAATTTGTTATTCTTTTCGAATATTTTTGATCAGGTGGATTTGAATGGGGTGATGTTCCTTACGATTTGTAAGTTTTGCGGATTTTAGGGTGGTAAAAGGGACGGATAATAAATTCGTTTTTTGGGTTTGTCGTTTGTAACAACATATACTAACCAATAGGTTGCATAGGTTTTGTGTCAACCACACCGGCTTCGCCACCCCTCCATAGGAAGGGAATTTCCCAGATTGATTGGTTTTTTGAATGTTGTCTTTAATACTAAGGTTTGTTTTGGAAAATAAGGTAGCCAAATAACCTTAATAACTCAACCTTTATATAAACAACCAAACCTATTTGCTTATTATTTTAAACCGAGGATAAACTGATTAATAATCAAATAAAAAGCTTTTAGTTTGTAACTTGTCAGAAAATGGGAATTCCGAATTACCACAAACTGACCTATTACAATCTAAAAGCCTTTAAATAAATCCTTTACAGGAAATATATTTACATCTCAACTAGTACTTTCACTTCATTGTCAGATACCTCGACCAGGCCACCTTCAATCTCAAAATTTGTGACGGTTCCATTGAGTTCTTTTACCCTGACTGTTCCTTTTCCAAGGGTCGAAATAATGGCAGCGTGATGTTCCATGATTTCAAACGACCCCATTGTACCAGGCAATTTGACAATTTTAATCGCTCCGGTGAACAGTTTTTTTTCAGGAGTAATAATTTCGAGGACTAACATAATTCAACCAGTTACTTGTTGATTTTGAATTAATTTTTTGACTCGGCAAGTAATCTTTCGCCTTTCTCGATGGCTTCATCAATTGTGCCGACCATGCTAAATGCTGTTTCGGGATATTGATCCACCTGACCGTCGATGATCGCGTTAAAACCTTTGATCGTTTCTTCGATTGGCACCCAAACACCTTTAACACCGGTAAAGATTTCAGCAACATGGAAGGGCTGTGACAAGAAACGCTGAACACGCCTTGCCCTGTGAACGATTAACTTATCAGCTTCGGAGAGCTCGTCCATTCCAAGGATCGCGATGATATCCTGTAATTCGCGGTAACGCTGCAAAAGCTCCTTTACACGTTGTGCAGTATCGTAATGCTCTTTTCCTACGATATCGGCTGACAAGATTCGTGATGTAGAATCCAACGGATCAACTGCAGGGTAAATTCCCATTTCAGAAATTTTCCTATTTAAAACAGTTGTAGCATCAAGGTGCGCAAAGGTTGTTGCAGGAGCTGGGTCTGTTAAGTCGTCAGCAGGAACGTAAACGGCCTGTACTGAGGTGATTGATCCATATTTCGTTGACGTAATCCTTTCCTGCATCAATCCCATTTCAGTAGCGAGCGTAGGTTGGTAACCAACTGCGGATGGCATACGACCGAGTAGCGCCGATACTTCGGAGCCTGCCTGGGTAAACCTGAAGATATTGTCCACGAAGAAAAGGATATCATTCCCTTTTCCCTTTTTGTCGCCATCGCGGAAATATTCGGCAACAGCAAGTCCCGAAAGAGCCACCCTTGCACGTGCGCCAGGTGGTTCGTTCATCTGGCCAAAAACAAGTGTCGCTTTCGACTGGGCCAACTCCTCCATATCAACAAGATCAAGGTTCCATCCACCTTTGGCCATGTCTCCTTTGAATGCTTCGCCATAACGGATAACACCCGATTCAATCATCTCACGAAGCAAATCGTTTCCTTCGCGTGTCCTTTCACCAACACCCGCAAAAACCGATTGGCCATCATATTTCTTCGCAATATTATTGATCAACTCCATGATGATTACCGTTTTACCAACTCCGGCACCACCAAAGAGTCCAATTTTACCACCTTTGGAATAAGGTTCAAGCAGGTCGATTACCTTGATTCCTGTGAAAAGTACCTCTTTTTCGGTCGAAAGGTCCTCAAAGCGTGGCGGTTCATTGTGGATTTCGTAACTCTTTGTTTTGGCAATCGCACCGATACCGTCTATCGCCTCACCGATGACATTGAGCAAGCGCCCTTTGATGTCATCCCCTACAGGCATCGAAATGGATTTACCAGTGGATATAACCACCATTCCGCGCGATAATCCGTCGGTGGAGTCCATGGCTACCGTACGGACAGTATTCTCGCCGATATGTTGTTGACATTCAAGAATTAACTTTTGACCATTTTCCCGTGTGATTTCGAGCGCTTCATATATTTTGGGCAACTCATTTCCTTCTCCTTCGAAGCTAACGTCAACAACAGGTCCGATTACCTGAATGATTCTGCCTTTGGATTGCGACATATTCTTTTAATTTTATTGAATTTCTTTGTTCTTAAATTCTAATATTCCTTTTTATCGAATTGTGAACCAGTCTTTTCTACTATCCCCAATTCTCCTCATCTCCCATTCTCACCTTCTCAAACTACCCTTTCATTGCATTTGCACCGCTCACGATCTCCAAAATTTCGTTTGTAATAGAAGCCTGGCGTGCCTGATTGTACTTCAGTTTCAGTTCACGCATCAGAGAAGTGGCATTATCTGTTGCTTTGTGCATGGCTGTCATTCTGGCGCCATGCTCCGAGGCAACCGAATCAAGAAGGGCTTTGAACAGTTGAGTCCGAAGTGAAAGTGGTATGATTTTCTCAGCAATTTCCTGAATGGAAGGTTCAAAAATGTAATTGGCTTTATGGACTGCTTTTCTGGTCTTACTATCGGTAGTTTCGCGTTGCTTTACAGGTAAAAACTGTTCACTGACTAAATTTTGAAAAGCCGCATTTTTGAACTGGTTATAAATCAGTTCAACATGGTCATAATTACCTTCGGCATATTGATCCATAAGCCATTGCGCAATTTCACTTACCGAGGCATAACTTAAGCTGTCGTAAAGGTCATTAAAATTTTTTCTCACATTAATACCTTTGCTCTTTAAACCGTCAACCGCTTTTTTCCCGATTGCAATAATATCAACTTTTCCCATTTTGGAATAGTCTTCAAAAGTCTGGGTATAAAGCTCGGTAGCCTTTTTAACAACATTAGAATTAAATCCCCCACAAAGACCTCTGTTAGAGGTTATTGCAATAATAAGGATCCTTTCCTTGCTTTTACGGTCAGCGTATTTGTTGTCAACATCCGAATCAAAATTGCTGTTTACGTTGGTCAGAATTTCATTCAGTTTATCTGCATAAGGACGTATCTGAATAATGGCATCCTGCGCTTTGCGTAATTTTGCCGCAGAAACCATTTTCATGGCATTGGTCACCTGCTGCGTCGATTTTACCGAAGCAATTCTGGTTCTTATGTCCTTTAAATTTGCCATTTAGAATTTATATTTGGCAGCAACTTCTTTAGCTACAGTTTCAATCACAAGCATTTCGCTATCACCGATTATCCCCCGGCTTAAAGTCTCAAGCGTATTGCTGTACTTTGCCTCCATTACTTCAAGAAATTCAATCTCGAATTCATGGATTGAATTTTTGGGTACGCTCATTAACAAACCTTTTGTACCACAATAAAGGATAGCTATCTGTTTTTCGACCCGCATCGGTGAAAACTGGTGTTGTTTCAGGATTTCGAGATTTCGCGCCCCTTTTTCAAGTACGTTTTTTGTCGCTGCATCGAGATCCGATCCAAATTTGGAGAACGCCTCAAGTTCCCGAAATTCGGCCTGGGCAATCTTCAATGTTCCGGCAACCTTTTTCATCGCCTTGATTTGGGCATTCCCTCCAACACGTGAAACAGAAATACCTACATTGATAGCCGGACGGATCCCTGAATTGAATAAAGTCGATTCGAGAAAGATCTGCCCGTCGGTAATCGAAATTACGTTGGTCGGGATATATGCCGAAACGTCTCCGTCCTGTGTTTCAATGATTGGCAGTGCTGTCAACGAACCTCCACCTTTTATGAGGTGCCTGATGGTTTCAGGAACGTCGTTCATCTGTTTAGCAACCGCTTCGGTTGTATTGATCTTTGCAGCACGTTCAAGTAACCTTGAATGTAAGTAAAATACATCACCAGGATATGCTTCACGACCGGGTGGCCTGCGCAACAACAAGGATACTTCGCGGTAAGCTACAGCCTGTTTCGATAAATCGTCGTAAACGATCAAAGCTGAGCGGCCCGTATCCCTGAAAAACTCCCCAATCGCGGCACCAGCGAACGGTGCATAAAACTGGAGAGCAGCAGGGTCAGAAGCTGTTGACATGACGATTACAGTGTAGGGCATCGCCCCATTCTCTTCAAGTGTTTTTGCAATATTGGCAACTGTTGATCCTTTCTGACCAATTGCGACATAAATGCAATAGACTGGTGCACCTTTTTCGTAAAATTCCCTTTGATTGATGATTGTGTCAATGGCAATCGCTGTCTTACCGGTTTGCCTGTCACCAATGATCAGCTCCCTTTGACCGCGGCCAATCGGGATCATAGCATCGATTGCCTTTATACCAGTCTGAAGCGGTTCATTCACCGGTTGACGATAGATTACACCAGGCGCTTTTCTTTCGAGCGGAAGCTCATAAAGTGTGCCGCTGATTGGCCCTTTACCGTCCATCGGTTGTCCAAGAGTGTTAATGACACGGCCCAGCAAACCTTCACCCACATTGATTGAGGCGATTTTATTTGTCCGTTTTACCTGGTCACCCTCTTTGATTTTTCCCGATAAACCCAACAAAACGCATCCAACGTTATCTTCTTCGAGATTTAAGACAATACCCATCACCCCTGAATCAAACTCAACCATTTCGTTGGCCTGAATATTGGACAATCCATATACTCGTGCAATGCCGTCGCCAACTTGCAAAACGGTTCCCACTTCGGCATATTCGGCTTCACTTTTGAAACCCTCCAACTGTTTTTTCAGAATTTCGGAAACTTCAGCAGGTTTTATTCCAGCCATAATATCAACGTTTAAAATATTTTATTTCTATATTCTATCTCTGACTTTCCAGAAGTTCTCTTTTAAGCCTTTTTAATTTGGCGGCGACACTGGCATCGATCTGCTGATCTTCGACTTGCAATATGAACCCGCCAATCAGCGCAGTATCAACATTGCAGGTCAGGTCAACTTCAGTCGAAAAATGCTTGCGGATCAATGCCTTGAACTGTTCAATGGTTGCCTGATCTATTTCAATGGCACTCACCATTTTCGCAATTTTGTAGCCGCTGGCTTTACGGTACGTTTCCAGAAAGTTGCGTGTTATAGCCTTTAAATAGGCCTCACGATTATTGGTAATCAAAAGCTCAAGAAAAGAGTAGGTCAGTGCATTTATGCGGTTGGCGAAAACATTTTCAAAAAGTTTTCGCTTTTCATTTGTCCCAACAACAGGACTTTCAAGCAATTGAGAAAAACCAGGGGTGCTTTCAAAAAGTTGGAAGATGATTTCCATATCGGTTTTAACAGCTTCCAGCAATTTTTTCTCCCTTGCCAAACTCAACAACGCCTTTGCATATCTTACAGAGATTTTACTCTCGTCCATTGTTATTTATATTTTAGGAAAGAATCCCGATGAATAAAGAATTGGTTCAACAACCTGATTTAATTGATATTAATCTGGTCGATATAATCTTTGACGAGGTCTTTCTGTAGTTTTTCGTCTCCCAGCTTTTCCTTTAATATTTTGCCCGCAATCTCAACAGAGAAAGTCGCAATCAGGTTTTTAATATCGGCAATTGCAGCTATCCTTTCAAATTCGATGGCAGCCCTTGCGTTTTCCAAAACTTTGTTGGCCTCAACTATGGCCTCAACTTTGGCGTCCCTGATAATCGATTCTTTCAAATCACGTGCTTCTTTTACAATTTTCTCGCGTTCAAGAATCGCTTCTTTCAGAATTTTCTCGTTTCCCGACTGCAAACGAGTCATCTCTTCCTTCGCCAATTCAGCCGATTTAAGTGCTTCTTCAATCGAATTTTCACGTTCGGATAGTGCCTTTAAAATCGGACCCCATGCAAACCGCTTCATAATCAGCAATAAGCACGAGAAAGAAAGTAACATCCAGAAAAACAATCCAAAATCCGGCATTAATAATCCCATAATGATAATTTTATGTCAATTAAACTTGAACACAATTCAAGGCCAATACAAATGGCACTTCGTCAGATTATTTATACGAAGATGATCAAAAAACAGATGACAATTGCAAAGAAAGCAACTGCTTCGATCAACGCGGCTGCAACAATCATGTTTGAGCGGATTTCGCCGGAAACCTCAGGCTGACGGGCAATCGCCTCAACAGCCGAACCACCGATACGACCAATACCAATACCTGCACCGATTGCAGCCAGACCGGCTCCTATTCCTGCACCCATTTTAGCAATTGCCATATTCGCAGCAACTTGTAGAATTATTGCTAATGTTGTCATACAAATTTGTGTTTAAATTATTAAATTAAAATATTAAATATTCTCAAAAATCCTTGGATAAATTCATGTTAAATTAATGCGATTCTGCATGTTTCTCGTGTTTCTCAAGAGCCATACTGAAATAAATAGCTGATAATAAGGTGAATACATATGCCTGAATAAAAGCCACAAGTAATTCAAGAATGCTCATGAAGATTGTGAACGAAACCGAAATGATCGATACCCCTACTGAAGCGACCGAACTGAACTCTGCGAAGATAAAAATCAAACAATAAAAGGCCAATGCGACAATATGCCCGGCGGTAATATTGGCAAACAACCGGATAGTCAATACAAATGGTTTTGTAAAAACACCCAATAGTTCGACGATCGGCATTAACGGGAATGGAAGTTTTAACCACCAGGGGATACCGGGAGCATTGATGATGTGCAACCAATAATCGCTTGTTCCGTTGATGGTTGTAATTGTAAACGTGAACAAAGCCAAAACCAGGGTAACCGAAATATTGCCCGTTAAATTGGCACCTCCAGGGAAAAACGGAACCAAACCAAGAAGGTTGTTGATGAAAATAAAGAAAAAGATGGTCAGTAAAAAAGGGAGAAACCTTTCGTAGTGTTTGGCTCCCAAAGAAGGACGTGCAATATCGTCACGGATAAACAGAATGATCGGTTCAATGAAACTTTGCATTCCTTTTGGTGCGCGGGCGTAATTCTCAGAATACCTTTTGGCAATGGATAGGAAAACGTACAAGATAAATGCAATGGAAAGCAATAATGAGGTCACATTCTTTGTGATTGAAAAGTCCCAGGGTTTGAGTTCGGAACCATCGGCAATTACCTCAACAACCTTTCCTTCGTATTTTCCTTCTTTTGCGATCATGAAGCCGTTGTAAGCTTCGGTTCCGTGATGAAAATTGCTCGACATAAAAAAGTGAAAACCAGATTGGTTGCTGTATAATATTACAGGTAATGGAATGGAAACATGGGTATGACCCACTTTGAAGATGTGCCACTCATAACCATCTTTGATGTGTTCAAAAATAAGTTTCCCGACATTGAATTTTTCCGGTGCTTCAGAGTTTTTGCCGGTGGTTTCTTCATTTGCCCTCAGGAGAGAGGAGCATACCATAAGCAATAGCAGCAGTAACGTAAATAGTTTGGTGACTCGCATCATTTAGTTATATTGTCGTGCAAAAATAGAAAAAAAATCACGTTATGAAATAATAATTGATTGTTTTTTCAGGAATCTTAACACTTCTACAACCTCAAAAATTGTATAAACAAGATAGAGGACCAGAAAAGTTATGGCAAATTGGATTACCTGCGAATGATCGATCAACAATGAAACCAGCAAATAAATCAGATAAACCACTAATTTTAGGGTTACTGAGGCCATGTAGGCGGTAGCGAACTTCCGGATGTTCTTTTTAACGGCTTTGGCCACCAACAGATGCCCGATAGCTGTTACCGCTGAGATCAGGATAACCTGGATGATGAAGGCATTAAAATAATAGGCTTTCAAAATGGTCATAAAGAGTGTTGCCGAAATGGCAATAACAAGTATAGTGAAAACTGAAATTTTAAGGAGAAATTTTCCCGAAGGTGTGCTCATTGACTAAAAGTTATTCGTTTGAAATTTTGAAGGAATACCTATTTTTTTAACAACGTATGAAATAGATGATATATGGCAATTAGTGAACAAAGTATGGTAAGGATGATAGTAAAAACAGGATGTTTCATATTCAGTACTTTATCCAATTTAATGCCGCCCAATATGCCAATAACAGCGATCGCCGACATCTGGAATATCAGTCCCGAATATTTGGAGTATTCATCCATGTAGCTCATTTCGCCGGATAGGTGTTATTCAAAAAAGACCTTTAAGCTCAGCAACTTTCAAAATCATCTCAACAATTTCTTCCTGAGTGAATTTTGCACAGTTGAATTCTATGTCGCTGGGTAAAACACTATGGGTTTTTTCATGGAAGGAATCCCTGAATTTTGATCGTTGGGTATCAAGCTTTTCAACTATTTTATGTGCTTCTTCATGGGTGATTTTGTCACGCTCACTGATAACCCCGATCCTCCAGTGCAATGGTGCATAAAGTTTTACCTTAAGCGATAAAGGTATATCTATTGCCAATGCATCACTTCCACGCCCAACGATCACCACTTTACCCTGGATCGCAATATGACGGACCACCTCTTCAATCACTTTTCGGATCTTTGAATCGTGTACGTAATATTTTTCGGTAAACGAAGCCACAAAATCATCGAAGAAACTGGCGTTTCCTGAATCCAAATGATCCTTTACATGTTGGGGATTGACTTTTAAATCTTCCGAAGCCCGGTTAAGAATTTCTTTGTTCACCCATTTCCACTTTTTTGCAGGATCGGAGATGATCGTATTGATGCGATTTGTCAATTTTTCCGCCACGCAACTTGCACTGCAACCACATTCCCGTGAAATTGTAATAACAGGCCCTGCTGAAAACGCCTTTTTTGTTTCAGTCAAGTTCCTTTCGGTCATGTACTTGAGAAAAAGATTTTCCATATTGTTTTAGTTTTGTTAATTCAAATGCAAGATAGTAATAATTTGTGATAACTCAAATATATAATTGACGGTTACTTTAACCCGGGTATCTTCCCTGCGACTGGCGGTTGACCATCCATCCAGGATACTCCTGTTCGATAGCGCTGATCTGGTCAAGTTCATGCAGTTCATCTTCTGTTAACTTAATATTCACTGCCCCGAGGTTGTCGATCAATTGATCCTCTCTTTTGGCGCCTATGATCACACTTGTAACACCTGGTTGAACCAACAACCAGGCCAAGGCAATCTGCGCTGCTGAGACCTGATATTTCAGGCCGATCCTGATCAGTACATCGATAATATCGTAAGCTTTTTCTTTGTTGACAGGTGGAAAATTAAATGCATCCCTTCTGCTGTCGCCTGCAATTTCGTTGTTGCGCGTAAACTTGCCAGATAAAAAGCCACCTGCCAAAGGGCTCCATGGCATAATGCCGATCCCTTCGCTGATGGACATTGGTGAGATTTCGCGTTCAAGTTCACGGCCAGCTATTGAATAGTAATTCTGGGTCGCCACAAATTTTCCCCATCCCATTTTCTCGGCATAGGCATTAGCCTTTATTACCATCCAGGCAGGGTGATTGCTCACGCCAATGTAACGAACCTTGCCCGAACGCATCACATCTTCAAGTCCGCGCATGGTCTCTTCCAACGGCGTAATCGGATCAACACCATGAATATACAACAGGTCGATATGTGAAAGTTGCATGCGCTCAAGGCTATCATTCACCGAATCGGCAATGTGCAACCGTGACAATCCAATCTGGTTGGCGCCCTGTCCCATCCGAATACGAAGTTTAGTGGCGATCACCACTTCCTGGCGGTTGATCCCGAGGTCTTTTAACCCTTTCCCAAGGATAATTTCGGAAAGTCCTTCCGAATAACCGTTTGCTGTATCAATAAAATTGATACCGGCATCCAGCGAGGTTTTGATCAATTGATTGGCCTCCTCCTGGGATACATTCCCCATCGCTTTAAAAAAGCCCTTGCCACCAAAGGTCATTGTTCCGAGACAAAGCTCCGACACAAGAACACCCGTTTTTCCTAATTGGTTATATTTCATAGTTTTAATTGCAATTGTATTTCAATTTATTTCAATTATATTTCAATGGAATTATATTTCAAAGAAATCGTATTTCAAATTATTTCTATATTTCAAACAAGGTTTAGTATGCCAATTTTGTAGCATTATACCCCGCAGTTTTAAGAATTGAAATGATTTCATTTTCTGAAAGTTCAGAGGTCTCCACTGTCAACACCTTTTGGGGATTGGTCGTGTCAACGTCCCATTTGGAAATCCCTTTGGCATTGTTCAACGATGGGGTTACTTTGGCGATACATCCTCCGCAATTGATGTTGGTTTTGAATTTGAATGTGTTCATATTTAATAATTTAAAGTGATACTTATTTTAAAATTGATCATCAATATTCAGAATTTTGTCGCCTTAGGGGGACAGGGGGCGTTCAACTCTATACTCGTTTACCCTTTAACCTCAGACTATTGCTCACGACCGACACCGAACTGAGTGCCATAGCAGCACCCGCGATCATAGGATTGAGCATAAAGCCCCAGATCGGAAACAAAACTCCTGCAGCCACGGGTATCCCAATTACATTGTAAATAAATGCCCAGAACAGGTTCTGATGAATAGTGTTGACTGTCAACTTCGATAACCTGATCGCTTTTGAAATCAACCTTAGATCGGAAGAGATGATCGTCATTTTGGCAACATCCATCGCAATATCCGAACCTTTTCCCATCGCAATGCTCACATCGGCCTGAGCCAATGCAT
>JBAXWR010000200.1:0-13456 GCA_037128295.1 Mariniphaga sp. | reverse complement strand
CGCCGCCAACTTAAAGTGGCCCCGGATTCATTAGAGTCCGGGGCTTTTTATTTTTTGGGGCAGGGGCATGGGGCAGGGAGAAGCGAAAATAAAGAGTGGAAAGCAAATAAAACCTTATTTATGAGGACATACCGATCCAGTTATCCGACCCGAAAAACAAACTTTAAGATGTAGTGTCACGTTGACTTTAAGCAACTCCCCACACGAAGATTGGCCTATCCAGTCACCCGGACATTATATCAAAGTTCGATATTTTTTGTTGAAAAGGAGTTTGAAATAAGGTTTTGACAACAAATCAAACCTTATTTTTCTCCATTTTATAATCTTAGTTACTAAATATCAAAGAGATCCCTAATTTTATTACCTTATTCATATTGTTTTGTTAGTCAACTAAATACAAATTGTATGAGTTACTGAAACTTTTTTTAATCAAACTTTATATTCAATTGTTATTTAAGCGTTCGGGTTTAACTTAGTGACCAAGTGAGTGTTGATTCCCTGAAAACTCACCGCATCACTGTCCTAAAGGTTAATCTTCATCAGAGTTTGGTCCTTTTCCCCAAGCTAAAGGTTAAATCCAGGCTTATCATTTCCAATCTAAAAACAAACTACATTTGCATTGAACCAAATTCAATGGATGAAGGGCGAAAAGGAAGATAGAAACTTGCAAAATACCTGGACACGTTTTCTAACAGGTGACCAGGAGGCTTTTGCTGTGTTGTACAATCTTCATATAGACCATCTTTACCATTATGGAATAAAGCTTTGCCATGATGATGAAGCTGTTAAGGATTCCCTACAGGAGTTATTCCTGGAATTGTTTCTGAAGCGTGAAAAAATAAAGGTCACTCCTGAAAATCTAAAGTATTATCTTTTATTGGCTTTGAAGAGGGCACTGGTCAAAAAAATACTGTCGAAAAGGAAGAATAATCATGACCTCGATCAACCGATCGATTTCGAGCCGGAGTATAGTATTGAATTTCAGATTATGGAAAGGGAAAGGGATGCAGAGATCGACCGCAAAGTGTCGGATGCCCTTAACCAGCTACCAACCAAACAAAAAGAGGCAGTCTATCTCAGGTTTAATGCAGGTCTGGATTACCCCGAAATTGCGGGAATCCTTGAAATTACAGTCGAATCGGTACGGAAACAGGTTCACCGGGCATTGAAAACTGTAAGAGAAATACTTGGCAATGATTCACATCACCTCTTATTTTCAATTTTCTTTAAAAAAAGTCAAAAAAACCTGTCCATGTTTTAATCATTATCTGCCTTTAGGGTTATAATGATTATCCGGATATGGATCCTATAAGCAAATATTTCGAAAATAAGAATTTTATCCTATGGGTATTTGAACCCACCAATGAATTGGAATCATGGTGGATTCATTATGAAAAGGAACATCCGGATGAGAAAAAGGATATTCAACAAGCCAGGCGTGTACTTTTGAAATTTCGTACATCCAACAGAAACTTAACAGAAGAGGAAAAAATTGTGTTGTTTACCAGGGTTTTAAGGGAGGTTGAAGAGCGTCAGCCTACCGATAAAGCCCGAAAATTGATTTTAGGGTTACTTAAGTATGCCGCCGTTGCTTTGTTGTTTTTCTCATTGGGTGCATTGCTTTTCTACAAACAAAACCAAGTTAATCCGCTATTTTTTAGTCAAAAGTTGGCAGAAACAATTCCTGAAAATTCCGCCAAATTGATCCGGGCGAATGGGGAAAATATCCTTTTGAAAGACGACAAATCAATTTTAAAATATGGGTCTGATGGTAAATTGGTTGTCAATAACGATACGATTCGTAACAATCATTCTGGAATGTCGAGTGAAATATCTATGAACCAGTTGATTATTCCATATGGAAAAACCTCTGAGGTATTACTTTCCGATGGCACAACAGTATTCTTAAATGCCGGAAGCCGTTTGGTATATCCTGAGTTGTTCACTGGTAAAACACGTGAAGTATTTCTTTCAGGGGAAGCTTATTTTGATGTAAAACCCGATGCGAAACGTCCTTTTATTGTGCAGCTCGACGTTTTTCGTATTAAGGTTTTTGGGACACGATTTAATGTATCTGCCTATCCGACAGATAATATTGTTGAAACTGTTCTTGCAGAAGGAAAAGTAAGCATGATAAAAAACAATGCCGGATTGCTTGATAAAATGGTGGCATTAATTCCAAATCAGTTGGCATCCTTTAATCGGACAACGAAGGAGACAAGTCTTAAAACCGTAAATACAGACAATTATATTTTATGGACAACCGGTGTGTTAAAGTTTGAAAGCAACGAGCTGCAAAGGATTGTTCAACAACTTGAAAGATACTACAACATCCAAATTCAAATCAACGATCCCAGTCTTGGTGACCTTCGTATCTCAGGTAAGTTAGAGCTGAAAGGGGATCGTGATGAGATTTGTGATCGTGTTGCACGGGCAGCTTCAGTGAAAATTATTAAAAAGGATAAGGATCTATATGAGATTTTAAGATAAAAACCGGAGAGTGTTCCAGCACCCCCCGGTTCAATTAGTGTTAAATTATTGAGTGTATCATTTAACGTTTCAAATTTATGAAAAGAAAACGAGAAATTTTGTTCCCGTTAGGGGATGAGATGCGATTAAGAATTAGAAAGATGAAACTTACCGTATTGATGGTTTTGTTGGTCATGGCCTCATTTGGCAACAGCTTTTCGCAGGTGACCCTGTCGCTTCACTTCGATAAAGCGAACATCCATGATGTTTTAGGTAGTATTGAGAAAAAGACAGACTACATTTTCCTCTACAAGGATGACATTCTCAACAATGCAAAAGAGATTACTGTTGATTTTAAAGGTGCAAAATTTGAAGAGGTTCTTAAATCCATCTGTGAGCAAGGCAAAATCGACTACGAAGTTCGGGATAGGCAGATTATTCTAAAAGAGAAGGCGATTGTACCGGTTCCATCAGAAAGGCAACAACCTCAAAAAAAATCAATATCGGGCAAAGTATCTGATATCAATAAAGCTCCTTTGCCAGGGGTTTCCGTGATTGTGAAAGGTACCACTATCGGAATCACGACAGATAATGATGGCAATTTCAACCTTCAGGTTCCCAATGATGCAACAGTTTTGACCATTGCTTTTTTAGGTATGAAAGAGCAGGATATTGTGATCGGGGACAAAAAAAACTTTGAAGTGGTTTTATTGGAAGAAACGATTGGAATACAAGATGTTGTAGTTACTGCACTTGGGATCAAGAGAGATAAAAAAGCATTGGGTTACTCTGTTCAGGAATTGGGGGGTGAGAATCTTTCCCAAGCTAAGGAAGTAAACATGGCCACCACATTGGCTGGAAAATTTGCAGGGGTTCAAGTTACACGCTCGGGCAATGGGGCTGGTGGTTCCTCACGTGTGATCATCAGGGGCGCAAATTCGTTAACTGGAAATAGTCAACCTTTGTATGTTGTTGATGGTATTCCGATTGACAATGGAAATGCTAAAGCTCCAGGTAGCAGCGGTGGAATTGATTACGGAGATGGGATATCAAATGTCAACCCGGAAGACATCGAAACAATTTCGGTTCTTAAAGGGCCAAATGCAGCGGCACTTTATGGCCAACGAGGTAGTAATGGGGTCGTTTTGATCACAACTAAAAATGGCAAAGCCCTTAAGGGTATTGGTGTAAAATTCAGTAGTGATTATTCAATAGGTGATGCACTTGTTTTACCTGATTTTCAGGATGTTTATGGTCAGGGGTTGGACGGTACATTCACAAATATTCGTGGAACGGATGGCAAATTTTATACAATGGCAGCAGCCACAGCCGGGAATATTCAGGGTACACCCAAAGTAAGTGGAGGCCGTGACAGGTTTACGCGGGGAAGCTGGGGTGCCAAAATGGAAGGGCAACCGTATGAGGACATGTATGGTAATTTGTTGAATTTTACTCCACAAACTGATACCTATCAGAAGTTTTTCAATCTGGAAAAACAATTGATCAACAACCTGAGCATGGAAGGTGGAAACGAGAACCTGAATTACCGGCTCTCTTTTGGGAAAACCAATATTGATGGTTATACGCCAGGCAACACTTTGAAAAGGAATAATATCAATTTAAGAACGGTAGCCAAAATCACATCGAAACTTGAACTGGACGTTAAGGCGAATTACATTATTCAGAAAGGCGAAAATCGCCCTACAGTATCTGATGCTGCCGATAACCCAGCGTATATATGGATCAGTCAGCCGCGTTCTATACCTATGAGTATCATGGAACAATCGGCCTGGACCGCGAATGACGTGGCAAGACAATTGGGTTATGCAAGTTTCATTTATCCCGGATTGGAAAAAACATACGCAACAAATTCATCTACAGCAAATCCTTATTGGACACGTGACAACACGGTTAATACAGATGATCGTCAGCGGATCATCGGAATGATCAAACTAAGTTATCAATTTAACGATTGGATACGATTGACTGCAAAAGCGGGCACTGATGCATATACTGATCAGCGCCTGAGATACCGTAAACAGGGAACTTATCAGTCTCAAAACCGGAATGGTGACATTCAGGAAGAGGTGACCCGTGTACGCGAAGACAACAGTGATATCTTATTGTCGTTGAATCCAAAAATTTCCGATGATTATTCCCTATCGGTCAACCTTGGGGCAAATCATCAGCAATTCTATGCCAGAACAACTGGTAATTCAGGATTGGAATTTATTGCTCCCGATTTGTATTCGATCAATAACACGTTGATTAACACCTATGTGTTTGGACTTAGCGAATCGGCGATCAATTCGGTTTATGGAACAGGCTCTTTTGGGTTTAAAAATTATTTTTTCCTGGACGTATCTGCCCGTAATGACTGGTCTTCAACACTATCACCTGCCAATAACTCATTTTTCTACCCTGCAGTCAGTGGTAGTTTAGTGCTTACTGATGCATTGAAAATGCAAAGTGAAAAGTTGAGTTTCTTGAAGTTGCGTGCTTCCTGGGCACAGGCTGGAAGCTCTGGTAGTCCCTATCAGTTGACCGGTACCTATTCCCTGGATCAGTATCCGCATGGTGGCCAACCACTGGGATCTTTCTCCTCTGTTATCCCTGATCCCAACCTTAAAAACGAGTTGACAACCTCTGTAGAGTTTGGTGTTGAAGCACGTTTCTTCAAAAACAGGCTTGGAATTACTGCTGCCTACTATGATGCAAATACGAAAAATCAAATCCTTAATGTACCATTGCCTCCTTCAACAACGTTTAGTTCACGAAGGATCAACTCCGGAGAAATCCGCAACAAAGGAGTTGAAGTATCCCTTTCCGGTACACCAATACGCACTGATGGTGGCTTTCAATGGGATGCAACATTCAACTATTCAAGCAACAGCAACGAGGTTGTTTCTTTGGCAGAAGGGGTATCCACCTTTCTATTGGGAAGTGACCGGAATGTACAAGTCATTGCGACTCCGGGGAAACCTTTTGGCACCATTCTGGGGAATGGATTCCAATGGCTTCGGGATACAAATGGGAATCGCCTGATCGACCCGGTAAGCGGACTTCCATTAAAATCAAATGCCAAATCATTGTATGAAATCGGTAATGCTCTTCCCAACTGGATTGGTGGTTTTAACAATACATTCCGCTACAAAGGATTTGTTTTGTCAACTTTGATCGATATCAGTCAGGGTGGGAAAATATTCTCTCAAAGTTTAAGGGAAGAATTGATCTACGGGACGATCAATAAAACAGTTCCCGGCAGGGATGGTACCTATGTAGCTGAAGGTATTGTCGGTCAGAAAAAAACCGACGGAACATGGGAAGGTACTGGTACAGTTAACACCAAACAGATCAAGGCACAGGATTATTGGAACGTCATTGCTCCCGACAAGGACAATGTGGTTTCGGAAGAGATGCTCAATGATGCCAGTTATATCATGTTGCGCGAATTGACTTTAAACTATCAGTTGCCCGCTAAGCTTGTCGGCAAAACACCTTTCCGCACAATAAAAGCTGGAATCTATGGCCGTAACCTGTTTTATTTTCAACGTAAAACAGATGGTTATGCCCCTGATGCAGCGGCTTTTAATGTGAACAACTCATCATTGGGACTTGAATCGACATCCTTGCCGTTATTGAGAACTTTTGGGGTAAGTTTAAGCCTGGAATTATAATTTATATTTATCGTTTAAATTTAGAAAAATGAAAAATAGCAATATAATAGCGTATCTCATTTTAGGTGCGTTGCTTGTTTTGCAAGCCTGTACAAAAGATTTTGAAAAAATCAACACACCCCCAACATCGCTCTCAACGATGGATCCGGGACTGATTCTGGCCAAAGCCCAGAAGGATGCAAGTTTTTCAGAAGGTTATGAATATCCGAACAACCAATACGGTTCATGGGTACAGCAATGGGCTGGTGGTGTACTGATCTCAAGTTCCAGGTATATCCAACAGACCGATGACAATGTCTGGAGTGATCATTATTCCTTAATCAGAAACATATCCCAAATACGGAATCAGATACTTAAAGGGCGTGAAACTGATCCGAAAGCCCGGACGAAAATCGCCATCGCCCGTATTGTAGAGATTTCAATCTGGCAGCGCCTTACCGATACGTTTGGTGATATCCCATTTTCTGAATCGGCTCTGGGTGTCGAGGCCATTGTCAATCAGCCAAAATTCGATAAGCAGGAGTTGATTTATCAGACACTTATAAGTGATTTGGATGCTGCTATTGCACAGATTAACGCCACAGATGATAGTTATGGCAATGCGGATTACTATTTCAAGGGTAATACTGTTTTGTGGAAGAAGTACGCCTATTCCCTTAAGCTAAGGCTCGGGATGCGTATTCGTTATGCCAATCCTACATTGGCCCAGAAAACAGTAACCGAGGCAATGGGGCAAACATTGATGACAAGCAATACCGACAATGCCGCAGTTGCCACATTCAACGATGCAACAAACAGTGATGTTCACCCTGTTTTAAACCATTGGCTGGCAGGAAGTCCAGACCTGAAATACCTTGCCAATACTTTTGTCGATCAGTTGGTTAATACAAATGACCCACGTTTGCCACGATTGGTTCAGCCGACGGTTAATTCTGTCAAAGCTGGAAAACCGGCTTACAAAGGGATCGGAGTTGCGCTTACTGATGCACTTTTGAAGACCATCATCAAAGATGATTATTCAACGGCTTCACAATTAACGTTTTTCAATAAAACCTATAGTCCTGCAATTCCCTGTTTGGCAATGTCTTGTTCCGATGTTTGCTTTTATAAGGCTGAAGCAGCACTTGAAGGATGGGGAAGCACAGCAGATCAGGCTGAACTCTTCTATCAGGATGGGGTAAAAGCTGCATTGGCTCAAAATCCTTATCTGATTACAACTGTACCAGCCAATTTTGCCGCAGAACTGTCATTCACAGGTTTGACCAAGGAGCAAAAGCTTGAAAAGATTGGGACACAGAAATGGATACAATTATTTGGCCGTTCCTTTGAAGCATTTATCGAGTGGCGTCGGATGGGTTATCCAAAGTTAACAGCCGGCCCCAACCTAGGTTCAACAAATGGAACTATTCCCCGCCGGGCAGTTTATTCCTCAAGGGAAGCTTTATTGAATACGGTCAGTTATAATGATGCAGTTAGCCGTTATACAAGTGGTGATTCCTACACCTCAAAAGTTTGGTGGGACAAAAGATAAACCAGTATTAGTTGTTGTTTGTGTATTTAATGTTTTAGGGCGAATGGTGTCTGGGCAACCGGGCACCATTTTTAAATTTTCAAATTATCCATATGCCAGAATTGTCTATCTTTGCCGAATATGAATATGCTGTTTAAATTACTTCTTCTTAATGCCGTGTTGCTGATCTCCGGGTTGACCTATTCTCAATCCAGAAGTATGGGTAGGAGTCCTTCGCGCGAAAGCGGGGACCAGGAAGGCTTTTCACCAGGTGGCAAAAAATCGGGTGCAAAAAAGGATTCTGTTGTTTTTAAAATGCATGTGTTTCAATTGAAAAATGGTTTTACGCAAATGGATACCACAAAGCTGGATACATTATTTGCTGATTATCAGACATATAATCCAGTATTAAAGAAGTCGGTGACAGCCCAGACCATTGGAAACTTTGGGCAATCGACCCAAAGCAACGACTTCTTTCAACGCTCCGATAATCCCGAAGAGTTCCTGTTTTTGAAAAATATGAATGTTTATGGGTTATTTCCCAAAGATATTAAGTTCTTCAACACCACCAAACCATTTACGTTGCTGGAATATGGCCAGTGGTTCAGCAACAAGCCCAAAGGTGAATCGTGGGTCAAAGTTTTTCAAACCCAAAACCCTAACCCATCTTTGAATTTCGGGTTTACCTACAGTGCCATTACTTCACAGGGAAAATACCTGAACCAGGAGGCGAAGGATAACAGCCTTAACTTTTTTACGAGTTACAATATCGACAGGTACGACCTCTGGTTCATCATCGGTAAAAACAAATTTAAAAATCAGGAAAATGGGGGATTGCTTTACCCGACAGATATTGAAAACCCTGATTTGAAACCTGAAAACCTGCCTGTTTGGTTTGACAACGTTACGTCCGAAACGAAAAACTCATTTGGAGTGATCGCGCACCAGTTTAAATTTGGAAAGTGGATCGAAACTAAAGATACGGCTGCTATCTTTCAGAAATTTATTACCCGGTTTGCAATCCAGCATACCCTCGAATTCTCAGACAATTCACGTCATTTTCAGGAGGTAGAGCCTAATCCGTACTTCGATTTTCCGAATTCGCGAGGGAAGGTTTATTTTTATGGGACAGGACATTATCCATATATTAAAAGTGCAACGGGAACAACAACTCTACCATCTACTCAGGACAATACAGGGATGAAGCGGGTTACCAATCTATTCTACCTTAAAGCAGTTGAAGCACCTGACCGCAAATATACTTTCGGGAAACAAGCCTATATTGGCAATGACCTTATCAAGGTGTACTATCCGCGTGAGGAATTAATTTATACACCGGGAATCATGATGCCACCATTGGGAATGACCCAGTCGCATAGCTTCTCAAATACCTTCGTCGGAGGATCAATTTTCAAATCAACGGGGAAATTCTGGAACTGGGCTGCCAATGGAAGGTACTATATCCAGGGACGAAGGTTTGCTGATTTTCAGATGGATGGCCGCATCGAAAAGCCGATCAGGACTTCCAGGGATACTTCGTTTATTAAGATTAACGGAAGTATGACCAACACGACCCCAGACTATTTCTACGAAAATTTCTATTCCAATCATTACAAGTGGCAGAATAATTTTAACAAAATTGTAGAATTGAAGGTCGGTGCTTCCTACGAAAATCCTTACCACCATTTTAAGGCGGGGTTTAAATATTCCATTATCAACAATTTCATTTTCTGGAATGGGTCTTCCCTCCCAGAGCAGGCAAACTCAGAATTTTCGGTGGCGCAGATTTATTTGAAAAAGGATTTTAAATTTGGACCACTGAATAGCCAGAATGAAGTGGTATTTCAAAAAACGACTACAGAAAAATACCTACATGTTCCTACAGTTTCGACCAGGAACACCTTCTTCCTCCAGGGCATCCTTTCAAAAGTCCTTACTTTTCAGTTGGGTGCCGATATGCGCTTTGATACTGAATATTATGCCGATTACTATAATCCTGCCCTTGCCATGTTTTATGTACAATCTATCGAAAAGATAGGCAATTATCCATGGATTGATGCATTTATCAACCTGAAAATAAAACGCACCCGATTTTATGTAAAATATTCGAATGTTGGTACCAAAATGGTCAGAGGAGGTTATTACACCACTCCTGGATATGCTGGCCAGGTCTCCGGTGGATCTTTTGGGCTGTCATGGACTTTTTACGATTAGTCGAACTGAAAAATGGGAGGCAACAACTGGTTTCAGTTCAAGCAGTTCAGGATAGAGCAACGCAGGGCTGCAATGAAAGTGGGGACAGATGGTGTTCTGCTTGGTGCATGGACGCCGATTGAGGATTCTCACACGATTCTCGATGTGGGAACAGGAACCGGACTTGTAGCTTTGATGCTGGCTCAACGTTCAAAATCGGTGATCGATGCGCTTGAAATCGATCAATTGGCTTCTGATGAAGCCAGGTTCAATTTTAAACAATCTGTCTGGTACGACCGACTTCATTGTATTCAAGGCGATTTTAATATTTTTGCCAAAGACTCGACCACATCATACGATTTGATTGTCAGTAACCCACCCTTTTTTGTCAATTCATTGAAAACCAAGGATCCTTCACTTTCTATAGCTCGCCATTCGGAAACTTTAACATTTGAACAACTCATTACAGGAGCAAAATTAAGGCTTGTTCCTTCCGGATGTTTGTGTGTAATTATTCCCTTACAAAGTTGTCCAGAATTTAAGGAAACTTCCAGGATTTCAGGATTTTACCTACGAAAGCAGACTACCGTTATTCCAAAGATTGGGAAACCTGCCAAACGTGCGTTATTGGCATTTTCGCTACAGAAGTGCTATCCTATTGTGGATGAATTAATTATATTAGATAGTAATGGTTTATATACGGATCAGTTCAAATCACTGACGGCCTCATTTTATCCTGCCTTTTAAAATAAAATGGCATTATATTTGTAAAATATTATATTCTATAAATCGCTTGTTATGTTACTTCAAAATGTAAATCTGTGGACCGTATCTTTAGCAGCATTTACGAATGTGGTGATCGGCAGTTTCTGGTATTCCCCTTTTATTTTGGGAAAGAATTGGATGCAGGAAAAAGGGTTTACAGAAGAAAATTTCAAAAAAGGTCACCCCATCTGGGTGATTTTACTCCTCTGTTTTTTATTTGGTTTTATGGGAGCCTTGTCGATGGCTTTTTTTCTCACCCCTCATTCAACCGCCCTTTCAGGTGCTGGTATGGGTGCATTGGTTTCGCTTGTGTGGATTTCAGCCTCGAAAGCCAACACAGCTCTGTTTGAAAACACTTCCATTAAACTGTTGCTGATCCATGCCGGATATGATTTGATCGGTTATATCGTGATGGGTGCAATTCTGGGCGCATTAAATTAAATGATTACTTTTGGGCAATCATTCAAAAAGCAATTCCAATGAAGTTTCTGACGTTGCTGGCATTCTCGATTTTGTTTTTCCTTCCAAAGGTTTATTCGATCCAACTTTCCGAAAAAGCACAGATTTCGTTATTGACCTGTGCATCAGGTGACGAGATCTATTCCTATTTTGGCCATAGTGCACTACGGATTAAAGATCCACTTTTGGGAGTTGACTATGTTTACAATTATGGGATCTTTAGCTTTGATGCCCCACATTTTGTCTGGAGGTTCTCCAAAGGTGAAACAGATTACCTGCTGGCAGGGGAGCGGATGGATTCATTTATGGATTCTTATCATGAAGAGCTACGCAGTGTTTATGAACAGGTACTGGACATCACCCAATCTGAAAAACAGTCACTGTTTGACGCGTTAGTTGAAAATGCGAAAAAGGAAAACCGTGTTTACCGTTACCGTCATTTTTCGGACAATTGCTCCACCAGGGTGCGTGACCAGTTGGAAAAGTGTGTGAATCACCAATTGGAATATGACACTTCTAAAGATACGAAACTGTCATTCAGACAATTGGTTGATTTGTGTGTTCCAGGAAATAGTTGGAATGGTTTTGGGATCAAACTGGCTTTGGGGATTCCTGCGGATAAGGTTACGACCTACGCTGAAAAGATGTACCTGCCCGAATACCTTTCAAATGATATGGCCCATGCCAGCATCAAACGAAATGGTGCTGTGGTTCCGTTTGTACAACCACGGACTACAATCTATGAAGCCCCATCCGTAAAATCTAATTTTAGCCTGACATCGCCTGCTGTTGTTGTGAACTTGTTTTTAATCATTGTTGCAGGCCTCAGCTTCCTTGAATTCAAACGCAAAAAGAGGATGATCGCCCTTGATTTTTGGGTTTTCTTTTCGTTCGGTTTTGCAGGATTGTTGTTGAGCTTCCTCTGTTTTGTTTCCGTTTCGGAAGCCACTGGCTGGAACCTTAACCTGATATGGGCTCTTCCAACTCATTTTATCTTTGCTTTCCTATGGCTATTCCCCTCATTACGACCTAAATTGACCTGGTATCTGAAATTGACAGCCGGAATTATCCTTTTATTCCTGGTTACCATGTTGATTTTACCACAAACCTTCCATTGGCTAGTTGTGCCAATTTGCTTGATGATGCTTCTGAGAACAGTGAGCAGTTTGGTTCCGAAGTTGTAGAGTAATTTGGGGAGGTGACCAGGGCGACTGGCTTCTGGCGGCTGGCAACTGCAAGTGCTTCATTCTATGGCCTGTTACAACCACCAAATAACATGGATAGCAACTTATTGCTTAATAAGTATTTGATAATTATTGATGAATTAGATAGTTATCAGACAATTAGAGATAGTTAATGCGGTTTTACATTTCCAGATTTTGCAAATGCAGTAATTACTTCAATTTTATTTTGATTTTCCTCATCCGAAAGTCTTATATTTGCTTATTAATGAACTCTTATTTCAAATGTTTTGACACAACCACCGAATAAATATGCCGAAACACCGCTGATGAAGCAATACTATGCGGTCAAGAACAAGTATCCTGACGCTGTTTTGCTTTTTAGGGTTGGCGATTTCTATGAAACCTTCGGCGAAGATGCAATTAAAGCCTCTGGAATACTGGGAATTACGCTTACCCGGCGTGCCAATGGTTCGGCAAGCTTTGTTGAACTGGCAGGTTTCCCCTATCATGCGCTCGATACCTATCTCCCTAAATTGGTAAGGGCAGGACAACGTGTAGCCATTTGTGAGCAGCTCGAAGATCCGAAACTGACCAAAAATATCGTAAAAAGGGGGATTACTGAGCTGGTCACGCCCGGTGTTTCCATTGATGACAATGTGCTCGAACATCGCGAAAATAACTTTTTGGCTTCGGTGCATATTGACAAGACGTTGGCAGGAGTATCTTTTTTGGATATTTCGACTGGCGAATTCCTGACTGCCGAAGGGTCGTTTGAATATGTTGACAAGCTGTTGAACAGTTTCCAACCCAAAGAGGTTCTTTTCCAAAAGGGGAAAGAGAAGCTTTTCATCGAACTGTTTGGAAGTAAATTTTATACCTATAAGCTCGATGATTGGGTTTATACCGATGAAGCGGCCAACGATAGATTGTTGCGCCATTTTGAAACTGTTTCGCTGAAAGGATTTGGGGTTCAGGGACTTCAGTTGGGGATCATTGCCTCAGGAGCTATCCTTCATTATCTTGATTTTACGCAACATTCTCAATTACAGCATATTTCAGGGTTATCAAGAATTGAGGAGGATCGTTATGTATGGCTGGACCGTTTTACAGTCCGTAACCTGGAGCTGTTCCATACGATCAATGAAGGGGCCCAAACCTTGGTGCAAGTGATCGACCGTACCATTTCGCCAATGGGTGCC
>JBAXWR010000020.1:0-48653 GCA_037128295.1 Mariniphaga sp. | reverse complement strand
AGGAACCTCTTTGGGTTTTTATACAACATCGTCAATTACAGGCTCATATGGTGATTTTTCGATCGAACGGATGAGGATTACCGACGATGGCATGGTTGGAATCGGCAAATCACTGCCATCAACTTTACTTGATGTAAATGGTGTAATTACGGCAACCGGTGGCAATTCAGCCGATTGGAATACTGCATATGGTTGGGGTTCACACGCAGGCTCATACCGTCCAATTTCCTGGGTGCCAGCGTGGACTGACGTAACAAGCAACCCAATTGCAACAGTTGCCACAAGTGGCAGTTATAACGATTTATCGGACAAACCTACTATTTTAAACAGCCAATGGGCATCATCAGGAAGCGATCTTTATTACAGTACCGGAAACGTAGGAATTGGCACCTCATCTTTCACCGACAAACTCGAAGTTGCTGCTTCAGAAAATGAAGGCATTACAATTGGCAAACCTAACGATGATATGGGACGCGATGGCGGTTCGTATGGCATTAAATTTTATGGTTTTAGGGACATTGTACCCAATGTAATTTCAGCCAAAATTACCGCCGACAGAACAGATGCGGGTAGCGGATGGTTAAGTCAGGGTACTTCGCTGGGATTCTATACTGTAAAGGAGCTGGGCTTTGCCAATGCGGACAATTCCCTTGAGCGGATGAGAATTACTGATACTGGTTCGGTGGGTATCGGCACATCTGCACCATCAACCTTACTTGATGTAAATGGCGTATTAACGGCAACCGGAGGCAATTCAGGCAATTGGAATACTGCTTTTAGTTGGGGAAATCATGCAGGTTTGTATAAACCATTAAGCTATGTGCCTGGTTGGAGCAGTATTACAGATAAGCCAACATTTGCAACAGTGGCCACAAGCGGCAGTTACAGCGATTTATCGACTAAAGCGGCAAACGCCACAACTTCCTCAAACGGTTTTGTGAGCAGCATAGATAAGATTAAATTGAACGGTTTACAAAACGCCGATGGCTCCGAAACAAAAATAACTACAGGAACAAATGTAACTTCAACAGGTACCGGAACAGCGATTAACCCATTCCAATTTAGTGCAATAGCAAGTATGTCTCAAACCCAGAGAAGCAATCTGACACCTGTTGGGGGCCAAATTATTTATAATACTTCTACAAACAAGCCAAATTATTACAACGGTACGCAATGGATGGCTTTTGACGGCACATCTGCAACAACGCCAGTAGAACTTGGAGAATTTTATCAGGGCGGTATTGTGGTGCATTTTTTAGAATACTACAACCGGGGATATGTTGCAGGGGAGACACATGGATTAATTGTTTCTCCTTTCGATATTTCAGGAGGCATTGTATGGGGCCCACAAGTACCTACTGGGGCTACTGGTTTTGATGTTGGCGATGGACCTACTAACACTGGAAAGATAGTGGCTACATTTGGACCTGGTGATTATGCGGCATCTTTATGTGATGCATTGACTTTGAATGGTTACTCGGATTGGTATTTGCCTTCAACCTACGAGCTTACTACGTTATATCATAACAATATACCAGTTGTTCTTGAAGTTGCAGGAGCTATTTACTGGTCCTCAAGCGAGCAAAATTCGGGTATGGCAAAAAAAGTTTATTTTAGATATTATCCAGAGTCAGTAAATAATACTTATCCAGAGCCAATGTCCGATAACAAGAATACTAGTGCCAGGGTGCGTGCCTTCAGGGCATTTTAGTTTTTTTCAAAAATAATGAAATTCAAAAATTACAACTAAATAAATAACTGAATATGAAAAGATTAATAATTTTATCGATGGCATTTTTAATGCTTGTCCAATTGCGTGTCCTTGCACAAAACGTCGGTATCAACGACGATGGCACCACACCCGATAATTCGGCAATGTTGGATGTAAAATCCACGAACAAAGGTATTTTAATACCACGCATGACTCAGGCCGTCCGCGAAGCGATAGCCACGCCGGCAACAGGATTGATGGTTTTTCAAACAGATGGCACAAAAGGTTTTTATTATTTTGAAACTACGTGGAAATTAGTGGGAGTCAATAGCCAATGGACAACATCTGGCAGCGACATTTATTACAATACTGGTAAAGTGGGTATTGGCACGGCATCCGTTACCAATAAATTGGAAATCAATGCAAGTGAAAATGAAGGCATAACAATTGGAAATCCTTATGATGCAATGGGATCCAACGGAGGCTCTTACAATATAAATTTTTATGGTTTCAACGATAACTATACAAGTTCAATTGCTGCCAAAATAACTGCCGACAGGACCGACAGGTGGTATGGTGGATGGCAGCGACAAGGTACCTCATTGGGGTTTTATACTACTTCTGCGATTTCTGGGTCTTATGGTGATTTTTCAATCGAACGGATGAGGATTACAGACGATGGCAAGATTGGTATAGGCAACTCTTTGCCTTCAACTTCACTTGATGTAAATGGGGTAATAACGGCTTCTGGCGGCAACTCAACCAATTGGAATACAGCCTATAGTTGGGGAAGTCATTCAGGTTTGTATAAACCAATAAGCTATGTACCAGCTTGGGGCGACATTACCGGTAAGCCAACCTTTGCAACCGTGGCCACAAGTGGGAGTTACTCTGATTTATCGAACAAACCAACAATTTTAAACAGCCAATGGGCAACAACAGGGAGTGATATATATTACAATACTGGGAATGTTGGAATTGGCACGTCATCGGTAACAAATAAACTCGAAGTTGCTGCTTCCGAAAGTGAAGGCATTACAATTGGTAAACCCAATGACGAAATGGGACGCAATGGAGGTTCGTATAGCATCAAGTTTAAGGGTTACAGGGACATTGTGTCCAATGCAATTTCAGCAAAAATTACTGCTGACAGAACAAATGCCGGTAGCGATTGGTGGAGCCAAGGTACTTCGCTTGGATTCTATACTGTAAATACCTTGGGCACACCCAATGCGGATAATTCTCTTGAACGGATGAGAATTACTGATTCTGGTTCTGTGGGTATCGGCACCTCTGCACCATCAACCTTACTTGATGTAAATGGAGTAATTACAGCAAGTGGTGGTAATTCAGGTAACTGGAACACCGCTTATGGTTGGGGAAATCATGCAGGTTTATACCGCCTAAGTACATGGGTGCCATCGTGGAGTGATGTAACAAGTAAACCAACCTTTGCAACTGCGGCAACCAGTGGAAGTTACAACGACCTAACAAACAAACCGGCAAATGCCACGACTTCCTCTGACGGTTTTATGAGCAGTGCCGATAAAACTAAATTGGACGGTTTGCAAATTGCCGATGGCTCCGAAACCAAAGTAACTGCCGGAAACAATGTGACAGTAACAGGTACAGGAACAAGTAGCGATCCATATGTATTCAATGCCGTAGCAAGTATGACGGAAACTCAAAGAAACGCTTTGACACCTGTTGCCGGGAAAATTATTTATAACTCAAGTACAAACAAGCCAAACTTTTATAACGGGACGCAATGGATGAATTTTGATGGTACATCTGCGGTAACTCTATAGTATTAATGGCATCCTCTGTCGATAAATCAACAGGTATTCCATAGGGCCTAATTTATCAGTAGCTGCTTTGGATTTAAGTATCAGTGATGGATCGATTGGCATAAGTAAGATTTTAGATGCCTTAGGGACAGGTGATTATGCAAAATTATATGTGAGGCATTGACTTTGAATGGTTATTCAGATTGGTACTAGCCTTCAGAATGTTTTATTTTTTTCGTAAATAATAAATATTAAAATCCTCAAAATTAATGAAATGAAATGTAAAGTTATTTTAGCGATTTTTTTGTCAATGCTTATCCATGTGCGTACGCTTGGGCAAAACGTTGGTGTTAACGACGATGGCAGCCAGCCAGACAACTCGGCGATGCTTCACGTCAATTCCACGAGTAAAGGTCTTTTAATTCCGCGCATGACACAGACAGGGCGTGATGCCATTGTGAGTCCGGCTAATGGGTTGCTCATTTTTCAAACGAATGGGACTACTGGTTTCTACTATTATGAAAGCGCATGGAAATTTGTGGGGAACGGTTTGGACTATAATACATTGATTAACAAACCTATAAATACAACCACCATCTCTGACGGATTTATGAGTAGCACCGATAAAATAAAATTAAATGCGCAGGCTACAGGAACAGTTGTCGGTCAAATGCAATATTGGAACGGTACAGCATGGGTGACTATTAATCCGGGGACCGATGGACAAATTTTAGCTCTACAATCAGGTGTTCCTACATGGGGCGGAGCACCATCGGCAACTTCCCCAGTGCAGCAACATCTATTAATTCTGTAAGTGCAACTATAAACGGTTTTGTAAATGCAAATTTGTTTACCACCACAGTTACATTTGAATATGGAACTACTACTGCTTATGGAAGTACCATCTCGGCAACACCAACTACCGTTTCAGGCAATACCAATACAAATGTCAGTGCTGATCTTACCGGATTAGCAGCCGGAAATACCTATTATTATAGAGTAAAAACCACAAATAAGTTTGGTACAGTTTATAGTAGTCAATCGAGTTTCTCAACCGTTGTTGCTATTGGTGATGCATTTCAAGGTGGCAAAGTTGCCTACATTTTGCAACCAGGCGATCCCGGATATAATTCAAACACACAACATGGTTTAATAAGCGCATTAACCGACCAAAGCAATACTATTGGATGGGTAGTAGGTGGAAATTCACAATCCACATACAATGGGAATACATTAGCGGATTTTGGAACTGGTCAGGCAAATACAAACATTATGATAGCCCAAGTTGGGGTAACCGGTGGAGCAGCTAATATTTGCAACGATTATACCAATACCGAAACAGGTACAGGAGTTTACAACGACTGGTATTTGCCTTCGAAAAATGAATTAGCTAAAATTTACGTAAACACAGATGCAATTGGTGGTTTTGTCAGCGAATGGTATTGGTCGTCGACGGAGTCAGGGCAAGTCAGCGCTTGGGGTTTAAATGTCACTTACGGTGATATAGTACCACGCGATAAGGACTTCATTTACAGTGTACGTGCTGTTCGGTCTTTTTAATTTTCAAGGAAAAAATTGGCATTGTCCCTGCCGCCCCGACACTTACAGGATCTGTGGATAATGCAAAATTGTTTAAGGGTGAATATGACACTGTTGGTCAAAAAGGATATGGAGTCGACAAGGCAATTGATAAAGACTTGCTGGTGGTTATTGAAAAGATATCAGTCACTGGACCCTAATCCGCACCACTTAAGATGAACAAAAACAAGGAATCAATTTAAGAAAAATAAATAAGTAATTATGAAACAGCGAATTATGCTTTTAGCAATGGTGCTGATTTACAGCATCCAAAGTTTTGCCCAGACAGGAAGCATTTATAACAATGGTGCCCAGATTGTAAGCAAAACAGGGAGTTATTGGATCGTAAAAAACGGCAACTTCACCCTTACTAGTGAGAGTGCCGTCAACCTTGCCACCATGGGCAACCTGATGATCAACGATGATGCCTCATTGACCCTTACTAACAAGAGTTGCCTGACTGTCAACGGGGAATTGACAAACAGTAAGGGGGTAACCGGATTGGTTCTGAAATCGACATCCGCAGGGACCGGGTCGCTGATTGTTAACGGAACAACTTCAGGTGCTGCCACGGTAGAGCGTGACCTGTCGTATAATAAATTGCACCTCATTTCTTCGCCCACTGCCGACCAATCGATTATCGAATTCTTGTTGGACAATAGGGATATCGCTGTTACTGGAAGCGTTGGCAACTACGTTTTCGCCATGAAGGATTACAACCCCTCGGTGAACTCATGGAACAATTTTTTTCTAAGTAGTAAAACTGGCACTTTTGGGGTTGGTTCAGGGTATCTGGCACTCACAATACCCGATGCTGGAGCCACACCGCCACCTACTGTCGTGAGTTTTAAAGGGGGTATTCATGCTGGTTCAACGGATGTTCCGGTCATGGCAGGTTGGAATCTGATCGGCAACCCGTTTACATCCACCATCAAAATCAACAAGATGGACAATAATTTTTTAAGTTTAAATACCAGCATAGAACCCACCGGCCCCATTGACCAAAGTTATGCTGCTGTCTATTTTTGGAACGGTAGCTCAAATGCTTATGAACCAATCAATAATTTGTCGGATGCAACCCATGCACAGTCTGGCCAGGGTTTTTTTGTGAAAATCAAAGATGGCTTGCTTCTTGCCGACCGTCATGTTTCGTTTACCCCATCCATGCAGGTCCACCTGACTACTGCCGAGTTTAAGGCGGTCGGGTTGCCGGTACCGGAAATTAAACTGATGGCGGCAATCAACAACAACAGTTTTTCCACAATGATCAAATTTGTCGAAGGGGCAACAAATGGACTGGACGTTGGTTACGATGCGGGTATTTTTAAACCTGACTCAGGCTTGGTTGTTTATACCAAATTGGTAAACGACAATGGTGTGGAATTCCAATTGCAGTGCCTTCCTGCCAAAGATTATGACAAATTGGTGATTCCTGTCGGAATAGATTCAAAGGCCGGCGGCGAAATTGTCCTAAGTGTCGAAACTGTCCAATTGGCCCAAGATTGCAAGGTAATCCTGGAGGACAAGCTAACTAACACATTCACAGATCTTTCCAAAAATAGCTATAAAACTGTCGTTGCTGCCAATACTGCCGGAACAGGAAGATTTTTTCTGCACACAGGTGATGTCATCAGTGGCCTGGATGATCAGGTGCTGTCTGGAAAATTAACGGCCTATGCAGTCCGCAATGTTGAGATCCATGTGATCGGCGAAGTTGGCGATGGTGCGGTTGCTACATTGGTCAATGGTTTGGGTCAGGTGGTGCTAACAAAGAAATTGGGTACCGGAAACCTGAATATCATCGGCCTTCCCAACCTTAGCAGCGGCATTTATCTATTGAATATCAACGATAAAGGCACACCACAAACAATTAAGATTATGATCCGGAAATGATTTGAAGATTGATTCAAACCCTCAAGGTTGGCCGAACCTTGAGGGTTTGTTGGAAGAATCCACCTCCTTAAAAACCTCCCTGATCCAAATGTAAAATCATCAATGCTTTTGTTAATTTTGCATCAAGCATTTTTAAGGATCAGATCATGTCACTTCAGCAGAACATCAACATAAAAAACAAACGGGCAAGCTTCGATTATGAGTTTATCGAGAAGTACGTTGCGGGGCTTGTCTTATTGGGTACCGAAATAAAATCGATCAGATTGAGCAAAGTCAGCATGAACGATGCCTATTGCCATTTTATGGCTGGTGAGTTGTTTGTTAAAAACCTGAGCATCTCGGAATACGATTTTGGGACCTGCAACAACCATGAAGTTCGCCGTGAGCGTAAGTTGCTGTTGAGCAGAAGGGAACTGAACAAACTTGAACGGAAATTGAAAGAATCGGGTCTAACCATTGTTCCAATACGTTTGTTCCTGAACGACAAGGGGTTGGCAAAACTGGAGATTGCTTTAGCAAAGGGCAAAGCAAATTACGACAAGCGGCAAAGTCTGAAATCGAAGGACGCGGAACGCGAAATGGACCGATTCAGAAAATAAAACCCGGAATGACAATCAATCCGGGTTCTTAATAATAATGCGGCAGGCTGCTGGCAACTGGCGGCTGGCGGCTAGCAACTGGCGGCTGGCAATTAGCGACTAGCGGCTGGCTTACACTTCAACAGTTAATTGTGCCAATTACTTGTAGTTATTTTTTGCTCTGCTTGCGGCTGAACTTTTCGAGGCTTTCCAGATCTTCTACCTTGAAATTCCCATAAAATGAAACCAGGCAACTGAATTGGTTATCCTCACTGTTTCTGACAATTACATGGCACTCGTTGATCCTTTTTGAGTCCCCATCGACCCAGAATTCAACATCAGCATTTGCCGAAGCGTCTTTTGGCTCAGCTTTTCTGTAATCCATTTTTTCCAGTTTACCTGCCAGAATTTTTGACAATGAACCACCCAGGTTGTTTTTTTCCCGGTTAAGGAGCAAAAATCTGATCTCGTTCAAATCGCCGGTTACCTTTTTATTCTCCTCGTCAAGTTTTAAATTGACTGCATCGATCATTGCTTTGGAGAAGGCAAAATAAGTAAAGCCTTCTTTATTAGAATATTCATCGAAAATACGATACGATTTGCTTTGCGCTGATCCCGATAGGGTGGATATCAATAATGCAACCAATACCCCAAGTTTGAAAAAGAAGTTCATTATTTCGTGGTTTTAGAAGGTTCAGTTGAGGCTTTTTGTACCAATTCCAAACCTTCCGGTTTCATCGTCCAATATTTTCCGCCCATGTCGCCATCCCACATATCGGAAGTGTTTTTTATGTCGTGAAGAATTTTAACCATTTCTTCGCTTAAAAAGATCGTTTTGTTTTCAGGTACTTTCAAGACAATGTCCACCTCCTGTTTGTGCCAAACCGCTTTATCGGGGAGAACAAACCAGGGTTGAAATGTCAACTGTCCCTCCTGTTGTGTGTATTGATAGTTGATCTCTTTAGCATTGTTCTGAGCCTTGTCAAGATCCTTGCCACGCGCTTTTGATTTGATGACCATGCTAAAGTCGTTGGTTTCGCTTTTCACGATATCGAGGGTGGGTTTGTTCAATAAAAACTGCTTTCCATCGACAGAAGCGATCCGCAACCCATCAATGTCAAGGTTTGAATCGAGATAATCGCTATACTCATCTTTTCCCAATTTCAGAACCAGTGTATCCGATTTTGCGGCAAACGATTCCTGCTTAGTTGTTGTTGAAACACTTTTAAAATCACCAAATCCGCGTACAGTCATGGATATCAACAAGATGATTCCAATTACCCAAAGACCGAAGGCCGACATTCCAACGGCAGGATTGTTCGATTTAAACCTGAAGATTAGCTTTGTGCCAAGATAGATAATCATAATAAGCGGTATCCCAACGGTAAGGCCAACACCGATCCAAAACCATGTCAAGGTAGTTCCACTAACAAACAGGTCAAGATAATGTGGGATACCATCATGGAAGGGAGATATGCCCATAAATTCGTTGGTGACAAAAAGGGAAGTAATCAAAGCGATGATGCTGATAATTCCAACAAACAAAAGGATCACGCCAAAGAAAACGACGAAGATTTTAAGAATAGCTTTGATAATCGATACAAATACGTTTCCGACTTCTTCTATACTTTCACGTCCCCTTGTATAGGATTTGTTAGCCCTGAAATTCTGGTAATTGTCTTTCACATCCTGAATCTCATCCTTGATTGTTTTAGAGATGTTGTTGATATTGACCTCCTCACCTTTCATCTCAAGCCTTTGGGCAGTGTTCATTGCACGCGGTACGACAATCCATAAAATCAGATAGATAATAATGCTCGATCCGGCTCCAAGAAAAACAAGCAATACGAATATCAACCGGATAATGATCGGATCGAAATCGAAGAACGCACCCAATCCGCTGCAAACCCCGCCTAAAACACGGTCATCTGGATCACGATAGAGCTTTCTGCCTTTGTTCCGTGGCATTTTTTTCACTGGTTCTGCCTCATTGGGTTCCGCGAAAGCCTCAGGCATACCCATAATACCGATGATTTCATTAACTTGTTCGAGGGTAATGACCTCGTTGCCGTCTTTAACACGTTCCTGAAAAAGTTCCGAAATCCTTGATTCGATATCCTCAACAATTTCCTTTGCATCTGCGTCATTGCCAAAATGCCTGTTAATCTGGAAGATATAATTGTTAAGTCTTTCATAAGCATCGTCGTCGATGTGAAAAACTGTACCACTGATATTGATTGTAAATGTTTTTTTCATGATGAATTGATTGTTAAAAGTGATTATTTTAGTTGGTTAATTGCCTCTACCAAATCCTTCCAGGCAAGATCCAATTCGTTTAAGAACAACTTCCCATCTTCGGTAAGTTCATAATATTTGCGTGGAGGTCCTTGAACCGACTCTTCCCAGCGATAACCTAGGTAGCCGTCGTTTTTTAATCGGGTGAGAAGTGGATACAAAGTCCCTTCAACTACGATCATCTGCGCTGTTTTCATCTCGGCGATGATATCCGAAGCGTAAGATGGTTTTCTGGAAAGGGTGAGAAGTATGCAATACTCTAAAATACCCTTTCTCATTTGTGCTTTTGTGTTTTCGAGATTCATGGTGTTTTCATTTAGAAAAATTTTAAATGTTGTAATTATTAATTTTCTGATCAATTGACAAGTTTAACGATCAATGGAGGAAGCGAGCTGGAAATCACCTGTCAATCCAATCGAGATGGGCATTACCCTGAGGGTTTTGCGAACATCTGCATTTTTCTTTTTGGTGAGGCTGCTCCCTTTTTTTGTCGCAGAAGAATACTTAAAAAAGCTGGACAATTTATTACCGGTATATTTTTTTGCTGCATTTGCCATAACTGGAATTGTGCTGTTGACTGTTTTGAAACCTATCGCGGATACCATAACCGGACGGGTGCTGCACGAGAAAAGTAAACACGTCCCAACGATTACGGCTCCAAATTTTAAATTCCTGATCAACGTTTTCATGACTAAAAGTTTTAATTATAATACCATCTAATACCCTGATGTATGCATTACAAATATATGGCTATAAGATGGTACTATGTACCACATAGTACTAAAAATTTTTAAAAATTTTTAGTACTTTTTTATCTATCAGTAAATCAATGTGATGGCAAATCATATTTTACATTGAAAGTCTTTTGAGGTCTTAAAATAAGTCTTTATTGAAGGTTTTTAGAACGAAATTTCGTTTGAAAAAATATTTTGGCCGCGTGAAAACGCGCGTTTTGGCCATTTTTCACAAAGTGCCGGAAATAAAAGAAAGCTTTTACCCTGCTTTTACTCCCGATTCAAGCTTGTTAAGGATTCGACAATATCCCCACAAATTAATTATTCAAGTTAGGTGGTGTTATGTGATCAATTTCTTACTTTGCGCCTTTAAAGCAAAAACAGTAGTTTGCCTTTTGTCCAATATATAAACTTATTGATTTCCACATGAAAACTCAAGAATTGATCCGCATTGTTCTTTGCTATCTTGTTGTATTTATGATAGCTGTGACATCGAAAGCCCAACCTGTCGAGAAAATGGTGAAGGTCGCCATTGCACCCGACCATGCCGATTGGATTTATAAAACCGGCGAACCAACCAAGTTCAAGGTGACGGTAACCAAAAACAGTGAGCCTTTGAAAAATGTAAAAATCAGTTATGAAGTGGGTCCTGAAATGCTGACACCATTGATTAAAGAATCAACAGTCCTGGCAGAAGGCAGTCTGGTCATTTCGGGTGGTACACTTAAAGAACCCGGATTTTTAAGGTGCAAGGTTATTGCTGAATTTGACGGTTTAAAATATGAAGGATTGGCTACTGCTGCATTCAATCCCGAATTGATCAAACCCACGGTTGAATACCCTGCAGATTTTGTCCAGTATTGGGAGAAAGCCAAACAAGAACTTGCGACAGTTCCAATGGATGTTAAAATGACATTGCTACCCGACCGTTGTACGGAGAAATCGAATGTCTATCAGGCAAGTATCCAAAACTATAGGCCAGGGATGCGCTTGTATGGTATCGTTAGTATCCCTAAAAAGCCGGGCAAATATCCAGCTTTGCTCAGGGTTCCGGGTGCAGGAGTACGACCTTACAATGGTGATGCAGCAACTGCAGACCTTGGGTTAATTACATTTGAAATTGGCATCCATGGGATTTCAGTCACAATGGATCCGTCGGTTTACCTTGATTTGGGAAAAACGACATTGGATGGTTATCCATTCTTTAACCTCGACGACAAGGACAAATATTACTACAAAAGGGTTTATCTCGGATGTGTACGTGCAATCGACTTTCTTTATTCACTTCCTGAATTCGATGGGACAAATCTGGCTGTAACAGGTGGAAGCCAGGGTGGTGCTTTAACCATTGTAACAGCAGGATTGGATTCCCGCGTGAAATATGTTGCTGCTTTTTATCCTGCTCTTTGCGACCTGACCGGATACCTCAACAATAGGGCAGGTGGCTGGCCGCATATGTTCCGCGACCAGAAGGTTGTAAAAGAGAAGATCGAAACAACAAAATATTATGATGTTGTCAATTTTGCAAAAAATGTAAAAGTTCCGGGTTTCTATTCATGGGGTTTCAACGATGTGACTTGTCCGCCAACTTCTACCTTTTCGGCATATAACTCTATTACGGCACCCAAGGAATTGTTGATAATGCAGGAAACCGGCCATTGGACTTATCCCGAGCAGAATGAGAAATCGAAACAGTGGTTGTTGGGGAAGTTGTTGGGGAAGTAGATAAATCAAATTAAAGAATGAAATGGAAATGGGTTCAAAAAATTGAAATACGTTGAAATATATTGAAATAAGTTGAAATAGTAAATGTGTAAATAATTGAAATACAGTGAAATAGATTGAAATTTTAGCAGATCACTTATGAAATGGACATTTTACTGATAAGAAACCCATTGCCCATTTGATACTATTTGGATAAAAAGCTACGGAGTAGCGAAATATTTGTAGATGGAAAAATGCAGGGAGTGAGCAAGGTACAGCGTACCGCAATAAGATAGGATTGCTTTTTATTTCCGGTACGCTGTACCTTTTCTAAAAATATGGAAATTAGCTACAATTATTATCGGTGCTCCGCACCTACCAATAGTTGAACACGCAATGCTTAGAAATATACAAATGACATATATCTATTATTCAATGATATACTAAATATCCATTTGGATCATATTTATAATCTTTGAACAGTCATACCGCCATCAACTTGTACTACCTGACCGGTTGAATAGGGCATTTTACCCGTAGCCATAGCAGCGGCAACTTTACCAACGTCGGATGGAATTCCCCATCTTTGCTGGATGGCCAACCCATTCTTGAACAAAAGGTCATACTTCGCCTTCACGCCTGAGGTCATATACGTTTTGATGACACCCGGTTGGATTTCGTAAACCGGAATGTCGAATTCTCCCAACCTTGCTGCCCAGAGCTTGGTAGCCATCGCAATCCCTGCCTTTGAAATGCAATATTCGCCCCTGTTTACCGAAGCGATCGTAGCCGAGACAGAGGAAACATTGATGATTGCAAAGAATTCCCCAGGATATTGCTGTTTTAATTCAATCATTTGATTGGCAAATAATTGGGTCAGGAAATAGGGTCCCTGCAGGTTGACTTGCATCACATATCTGAAACTTTCTTCTGTTGCTTCGAGTATATCTTTTCGTTCGGGGGGCGCAATACCGGCATTGTTGACCAACACATTTATTTTTCCAAACTGTTCCATTATGGTACTAACCATTTGTTTGCGGTCGTCTTTATTGGCCACATCACCTTTGATATAAGCAACCCTGACTCCGAAACTTTCCAATTCGTCCAGAACAGGTTGCACTGCTTCACGGTTCCTGATCCCGTTTACAGCCAAATCGAATCCGGCTTTTGCAAATTCGATGGCGATCCCCAGGCCGATGCCTCGGGTCCCGCCGGTTATTAATGCTATTTTTGACATTCTATTTTTCTTATTAAATAATAATCTGACTTTAAAAGCTGCCGGCAACTTGCTAATGGCAACTTGCTGCCGGCAACTGGCTGCCGGCAACTTGCTGCTGGCTTGAAAGTGCGAACTAAAAGATTTGTAGTCCAAAAAACTTCGTTCTTTCTGCATGCCCCAAGTCACAAGTCCATATTCAATGCCCCATATCCTTTGCTAAATTTATCACGCCCTTTGAGTTTTAAAAATTAACACATAGGCACATAGGATTTTCACATAGGCACATAGCTTGCTGATATTTACATTTTAAAATTTCCAAATCATTTCCCATTTTCCGTTCTCATTTTCTCCGCGCTCCCTGCCCCAAGCCTCATGCTCCCAGCTCCATGCCCCAGCTATTTCGGTACCAACATCAACTGACCAGTTTTTGTTGCAGAAATTCCGTCCACAGTAGTCAGCCTTACCCTGAAATGATACACCCCGGTTAGCGGCCGTAGCTTGCCGGATGCCGGAGTCCATCGTATAGGTTGTGTAACAAAACCTGATGAGCCGGTTTCAGTTGAGATTTGATCGATAACCATTCCTTGCTGATTGAAAATTTCTATTTTGACAAGCATCTTTTCACCAAACCGGTTGTGTTCAATTTTAATGTCTGTAAATTCCTTGACTGGATTTGGATAAGCGATCAATCTGGTAATCGTTGGTTTAGAGTTCACAAAGAACACAACCTCTGATTCAGTCGAATTATTTGCCAGATCCCAAACCTTAAATTTCAGGGTGTGCATGCCATCGCTAAGACCTGGAAGTTGATAAAGGATTTTTCCAGCCTTATAAGAGTCCTGACTGCTCTGAAAATTGTTGTTCAGGTTGATGATCCCGCCCATGTTATCGTCAAGTATTGCAGTGATATCGTGGCCAATCCCGCTTCCCGAAGTATTAATCCCCGATTCATCTTCAAGGTCTGCCATTAATAATGGCGCTTTAGAAACCTGTCCATTAGGGACAAAATTTTGGTTGTCGAGGTAAAGTTTAGCAGTGGGACCAGTAATGTCGTTTGCTGTTGTATTTGGACTACCACCCAGTTTTAAATTTGTATAACTACCATTTGCATCTATATCAGAGCCTTTTGAATAATATCGGATCATTCCGTTTCCCATTCGGTAATTAATCTCTTTAGGGATTTTAAACGAATAAGAGAATTCACCGTTCTTGACTGAAACGTTCCCTTTGAAAAGGACGGAGTTTTGTAAACTGTAACTGAAAGGTTGCTGTCCTCCGTTTCCAAGTGTGCTGACCATTTCCGGTTTGTCGTAAACTGTTGGATAAAGCATGCCGTTGTAGGCAGAAACTTTTCCATCCTTAAAATCCTGTACCTGACCCCAAACCTTTACCAGTGAAAGCGGCTTAAGTGTATCAACCCATTGTTCCACTGGTACATTGTTGATTTCGAGTGTTTTTACAATGTGTTTTGGATAGCTGAGCTGAAGGGCAGGGTCACCTAACAATGCGAATTTTGCAGCATTATCTGAGCCTCCCAGTTCGCTTTTCGCCAGTCGGATAATGTCTCCCATCCGGAGATAGCCACCGTCTTTGTCCGTTTGGAACACATATTTGAAAAAACTTTTGTTCATCTCGAAATTGGAGGAGGAATAGACCAACCTGGTTGTCGAGAAGAGCGCGACACCACCCCCGGTACTGTTAAAAAGCACATGTTCGCCAGCAGATTGCTTATTTTTGAAATCCCAACGGCTGAATTCACAGGTTGCCGTAACGAAAACAGGCATGTTGTCATAATTGCTCCAACTATCAATATCACCGATAGTAAGAATTTTTTCATGTGCAAGCCCTTCATCATTTGCATGTCCTATATAATTGATAATCAATGCACCATGCTTTACCCGATTGCTTAGTGCCTTGTTTACATCAGGATACCGTTGCACTGGTGTGGTCTCCTCTTTAAAGGCATCCAGATAGATCTTATCGGTCGAAAAAGAAGGGAAGTTAAGGTTGACAAAGTTTGCCAACCTTTCAGAATCTGCAACGTGGACATTGTTATCTTCATCATCGCCTACAAAACAAACCACATTGCGCCATTCACCCATTGTTGAGGTGGAACAATAATGAAGCGTTTTATCGACTGCGATTTTAGCTTCTTCGATAGTTTCGCATGGGATTCTTCCAATCCCGATATCGACAATCCCTTTTTGTGCACCCTCATCATCTCCCAATAATCCATAATAATCGTCTGAGACAAATGAAGATGCCGGGTTCAGCGAACCTTCCGATTGCCAGGTGGGTATATAATTGGGATTTTCGGCTGTAGCCTCATGCACATTGTCATATGTCCCCTTCCCAAACAACAATAGGTATTTCAATTTCGGAACGCCATTGTTTAACGATTTACGATATATGTGCCTGACGAAATTCCTTATGGCAGTAACATCGGCAATGCCCCCTGAAAATTCATTATAAATCTGATATAGACTGACAACTGCTACTTCCATGCCATTGTTCTGCTTATGGAACAAGGCAAGCCGTTCGGCCTCACTTTTGAATGACGGGGTCGTAACAATGATCATGTCGGGTAATGCAAGGCCATGAAGGTTCTGATTACTTACCTCCCCGACTTTTTCGATCTGAGGAAAATCGGCCAATGGATCAAATGCAATAAACCGATGGAGCGAATCAGTACTAATTTTAAATTTTAGGATATTGTTGACTATTTCAGATGTTATTTCAATCGGATTTAGTGGATTTGTTATCTTCCATATTTTGAGCTCTTTAATGGCATTTGTAATCTGGAATTCCGAAATCTTGCCTTGTCCCACTGAACGGCTGTCCTGAAATATGAGTTGTCCGGTTGGCATGTTCAGCTTACGGCGGGCTACCACACTTACAAAGTCCAACCAACATTTCCCATTTGTTGAGGAATTGTATTTCATCGAAATGTCAATTCCATCACCTGAAATAGTTTGTGAAAACGCATTTTCTCTCAGGTCGGCATAATCTGCGCCAGTAAAATTAGAATAAGGAACGAAAGTTTGTGTACCAAAGGATTTACCATTACCAGAAATGTTTAAAGAAGAGGAAACCTCGCATCGTGCGGCGGTGGCAACCGAAATTTTTACAGGTTCAGTGGCTATGCGGTCCGGGCAAACAAAGCTTTTCTGGAATGTTGTGTTTGGGGCAATCAAATTTGAAAACCAACGGCTTCCCGACTCCAGGATATTTATCTCATCTTCTTCAAAATAGGACAAATCATCAAAATCGGTGACGATTGAAGAGGAAGTCTGAATGATTGAATTTGCTTGGTTTATAAAACGTTCGGTAGAAATGTCTTCTGTCAGGTAAAGATATGTTATGCCTTTTGCAAATTGGTTGAGGCAATGCGTAAATGATTTTGCAACCGGGTCATATTTCCAGGTAGTACTCTCAGGGATGTATATCAAAAGGCAATCAACCTGCTGTTTATCTTTGGTTTGCCAGACAGACAACTGTTTAAGGTCGTCATTGGCAGGCTCATTGTTCATTTGGGGCAATTTACCGGGAATTGCTCCAAAAAACCTTACTTTTTGAGGTTGAGTAAACCCCATAGAACTGAGTTCTGCAAAAGTAATTCTGTGTATGCCCGATTTGGTGGTTTGAAATTTTGTCCAGCGTCCTGAAGCAAGAACGGAATTCGTTGCTGATATCGCTTTCAATGGATAATTATCCGTCAGATCAGTTGGAAAAACTTTCTGACAGGTCAAAAGAAAAAGAATAATCAGGATTCGTTTCATTTTTCAATCGCATCTTAAAAAATCAAGTAATTATACTCTTCTTAAACGAAACTGCAAAACAAATCATTGGATATGACAGAAAAAGATTGTTTTTTTGGTTTTGCCGCCATAGTGAAATTTTATGATCACTTTTGATATAGGATGATAAACGGCATATTGCTGTTGGCATCTGGCAACTTGCCTTGTTTCAAAGTTAGAAACCACCGAACACGGTTAATTGCAGAAATAAATTTATAATGCTGATATATAATAATATACGGATTGGATCATATTTAATGTTGAAGATATTGTTTCCTTTGGAGTTATGCCAATTCTCAATTACTGGATGCCAAAATGTTCTTAAAAATAGAATAATTGCAATGGACCGATAAGCTTCTATAAAAATCCAGAATATTCTTCATTTTGCATTTAAATTGGACATCAGGATTTCGAAATTTTCCAATATATTTGTGGTGTTTTATCTTTTGTCCAAAAATCTGTTTTAAAGCCTAATTGAATGGCTCGACGATTTAAATTATACAAAGATAAATTCGAAAAAAAAGAATAAATAAATGACATCGCCATATGAAGCTTAATGTTTTGATCTATTTGGTTTTAAGTTTGATGCTTGCAGTTTCGTGTAATTTAATCAAAGGAAAAAAAGGTGGCAAATCCTCAACAACGGGATGGTCTTACAATGACCCTAAAAATGGAGGATTCGAATTCAAATCGGGATATCAACAACCGGCCGGTCCCGGATTGGTTTATATCCAGGGTGGGACATTTACGATGGGACGTGTCGAGCAGGATGTAATCTACGAGGCAAATAATACACCGCGAAGGGTAACTGTTGCCTCCTTTTATATGGATGAGACAGAGGTACGCAATATAGACTGGCGCGAATATCTTTTCTGGTTACAGCGGGTTTATCCTAACGATCGTGCAGTTTATAATGCTGCTTTACCCGACACCCTTGTTTGGCGGAGAGATGAACTTGCGTTTAACGAACCTTATTTTGAGAATTATCTCCGTCATGCAGCCTATTCTGAATATCCTGTCGTTGGGGTAAGCTGGATCAAAGCAGAAAAATATTGCAGGTGGCGGACAGACAGGGCAAACGAAGCGATACTGGTGGACGAACAAATACTTGGCCAGAGTAATGCGGAAAAAAATGACAGTGTTTTTACTTATGATACTTATCTCAATGGTCTCTATAGTGATACAATCAGAAAAGGGAAAAGACCAATGAAGAGTTTAGCAGATTCAAAAGTAAAGCGCAGGGTTAATTTGTCGGATGGAATCCTCTTGCCACGTTACCGGATTCCGACCGAAGCCGAATGGGAATATGCTGCTCTTGGTCTTATTGGTAAAACGGAGGAAGAGGTTGTTCTGGAAAGACGTATCTATCCATGGGATGGAAACCAGATTAGAAATAGCAGTAAAAAAATGAGAGGTAGCATGATGGCCAATAACGTTAGAGGCCGTGGAGATTACATGGGAACTGCGGGGTTTCTGAATGATGCGTTTGAGATTACGGCACCTGTAAAAACCTTTGAACCAAATGATTATGGGCTGTATTGTATGGCAGGGAATGTTAATGAATGGGTAGATGATGTATATCGTCCGAATTCATCTCAGGATGTAAATGAATTTCAACCATATAGAGGGAATGTATATACAAATTACAAACTTGATCCAGCAACCGGTTTACCAATAAAAAACAGCTATGGTGAGTTGGTTCGTGACACAGCAAAAATAGATGCCAATTTTATCAATTACAGGGATGGGGACTATCAGACCCTACTTCGCGAAGATGATATCTGGACACAGGAAATAGACTCCTCTATGGTCAATGGTAAAATGGTAAAATCGATAAGGCCAAAGACGACAGAAATGTATGCAACCGGAACAGGCACCTCAACTCCCAGAATCTCGGACCATACTCGTGTTTATAAAGGTGGAGGCTGGAAAGACCGTACTTATTGGCTGGGCCCTGGAACCCGTAGGCCGATGGACGAGCGAAAATCTGCTAACGATCTTGGTTTCAGGTGTGCTATGATACATCTTGGCGATTCAAATTCCAAATAATATTTTTAATACCAATATCAAAAACCTCATTCAAAAAATGGGGTTTTTTGCTAAATAGGAATATAATGTCAATTAGTGAGTTGTACGGGATTTTCTCCAGCTTCCCAAGGATTTCAACAGACAGCAGGGCAATCGAACAGGGATCGCTTTTTTTTGCCTTGAAAGGCGATCAATTTAATGGAAATATCTATGCTGGCTCAGCCCTTGAGAAAGGTGCTGCTTTTGCTGTCATTGATGAGGCTGAATATCAATTAAACGATCGTTTCATTCTGGTTGATAATGTATTGAATACATTACAGGAATTGGCAAGCTATCACAGGCTTCAATTGGGTTTACCGGTTATTGCAATTACTGGAACCAATGGTAAAACAACCACTAAAGAGCTGGTCACAGCGGTTCTATCCAAAAAATTCAGAGTGGCTGCTACTAGGGGAAATTTGAACAACCACATTGGATTACCGCTTACCTTGTTGTCAATGAACCGTTCAACCGAAATGGGCGTCGTAGAGATGGGTGCAAACCATCCTGGCGAAATTGCTGCTTTGTGCGATATTTCATTGCCCGATTTTGGTTTGATAACCAATGTGGGGAAAGCCCACCTTGAAGGATTTGGATCGTTCGAAGGTGTTAAGAAGACCAAAGCCGAACTTTACCGTTTCATTGAATCAAAGTGTGGAAATGTCTTCCTGAATTCATCCAATGAACACCTGAAAACAATGGCCGGAGCTGTTGACCAAATTTGTTACAGAACGGGAAGGGTAGGAGAGGGGATCGAAGGAGAAATTGTCCAATCTTCGCCATTTCTTGTTTTTCAGGCGAAATTTCAAAAAGGTTGGCTTTATATCAAAACCAACCTGGCAGGTGGCTATAACCTCGAAAATGCCCTTGCCGCAGTTTGTATCGGAAACTATTTCGGTGTTGATCCATTAGATATAAAAGCTGCCATTGAAGAATACAAACCATCGAATAACCGTTCCCAATTTATCACTACCACCCATAACAAGGTTTTAATGGATGCATACAATGCCAATCCGACAAGTATGGATGCCGCTATAGAAAACTTTATAACCTTTGAGCAGAAACCCAAAGCTGTAATTTTGGGTGATATGTTCGAGTTGGGAGAATCGGCCCATGAAGAACACCAAAAAATTGTGGATAAGCTGGAACAATTGGACTTTGACCTGATCCTGCTTACCGGTAAAGAATTTTTTCATTGTAATGCATCAGAAAAGATTCTTAAATTTAAAGATAACGTACAATTAATCAGCTATATACAAAAAGTAAAGCCAGAGGGGTATCTTTTTCTGGTGAAGGGTTCACGAGGGATGAAATTGGAAGAGGTCGTGGGAGGGTTGTGAGGATAAGTAATTTTTGGACAATCATATTTATATTCAATTGATTATTAGATTGATAATAGAATGGCCAGGATGAGAAATGGCATTTCAGGACGCAGTTTACCTGTGACTTTGAATCCCAAACCACACATTGTGCCTTGACGAATAGTTACCTGGACACTAAAACAAAGTAAATAAGGTAAATAAGGTTGGGGAAAAATGATAACCTGTTGGTTACTTAGATTAAGATTAAATGAAAAATAAGGTTTGACTTGTTTTAAAAACCTTATTTTTGATTTTCCGACCTTTATAGCTGGTGTAATAAATATGAAATTTACCTTATTTACCTTATTTTATTTTCTTAAAAAATTGCATTATTGATTAAAAACATTGGATGATTTAATCTTAGCTGCCATTTCCTGTAAAGGACAAACTAATCGAGCCACTAGTTTTATCTGACTGAACCGTGATAGAGCAACTATAAACATAGTTTATTTTTTTTGGAGTGAAACTTATATCAACATTAACAGACTGATTTGGTGGTATAACGCCAGAATATGCACAATTATATATTCCTGAGGTTACTTGTGATACTGTGATTGAAGAAACCGTCAAGTCGGAATTACCAGTATTGGAAATAACAATGGTCTTGTGAGCTGTTGAGTTATTTGGAACATTAACAAAAGCCGATGAAGAACAACTTACACCTATTACTCTGGTTAATGCGATTCTGTTTACCCTGTATGGTATTTTAACCGTTCCACCGTTATAGGCGATGGAAATATCATTTGTATATAGGCCGAAGTTGGTGGGTGTGAAAGAGACCTCTACATTCTGCGACGCACCTACTGCTATAGAACCTACTGATGGGTTAAGAGTAAACTCAGACTGGCTGTTGGACCATTTTGCGATCTCTGTACCGACATTGCTAAGTGTAATAGTTTTCTTGCCTGTTTTACCTACCAAAATGTCACCGAAATCCAATGTGCCAACCTGTGTTGTATTAAGCACGGTCAAAAGCTCTGCAACTGCATTACCCGTAATGTTGACACTATGAATAACTGAACCATAGGATAATTGTAGGATACCTTTGAGCAAATATACTGATTTGGGAGAGTATAAAACGTTCAATACAAAAGTGCCGTTTTTCGCAATTTTAAAAGTATTTACATTGGTGGTAAGATCAGACCCTGATGGTATGTTCACTTTTACATTGATCTCATATTTGCTTGTATTGGAAATCGTAATACTTGCGGTTCTTGATGTTCCGTTGAGCACCTGGCCATATGTTATTGTGGTTGTACTCAAAGTTAATAATTCACCATCGGGCAGGATTGGGACAAATTCACCCTGACCAAATATAAGCGACTTTAAATAATCATTGTCGTCCTTGGAACATCCTATAAGTGAGAACACTATAAATACAAAAAGAGAGACTTTTTTCATAATTATTATTTTTTTTGTGTTACTTCTATTTCTGCACCCGTATCTAGTAAAAGGGGAGAAGTACAAAGGAATATATTATTAATTAGATTTATTTGTTTTAGCAACATATCCACAACGCTTATAAACATACAGTGAGAAAACTACTGAATCGTAATCCTTATAGTAATCAAGTCCAGTACCATTTGTGTCAATGTAATAATTATTGTGCTCGTCCTTAAAAATAAAACCATAATATCCATCTGAGAATTCAATTAGTTGTTTTTGGCTTTGGCTCAATGATCTTTTTTCCCAGGCTCTTGTACTTTTTATTTTCTCCTTTGTAAATTCTTTTAAGCAGTCAGTTTCGCAAACGGATAAATTATTGCTTGATTCAGAATTTGATGAACTCGTACTTGAAGAATAGTTTGAATAATCGCTTTGTGGCAGACTTTTTAACGCATCTCCTATAAACTCACCAGACAGCTTTAATAATCCACTAAAATTTTGCGCAGCGGAAACTGCTGAATTAGATGTTGCCCATTCAAAAGTGCCTTCTCTAACGTTAAGCATTCCCTCAATTTCGAATTGTTCCATTGGTGCGCTAAAAAAAACATTGCTGAATTTCGCAGCCATCCATTTTAGCTTAACAGATCTTTGATCTTTGTCAAAATCGTTATTTACAAATTCAAAGGATGGTTGCTTCCCTGTTTTAGGAGAGATTTCACTTTTGTATTTATTGGCATACTTACTGGCTAACAAATTATAAGCGTCTATTTGAGGTTTATAAAAAGCCAATTTTCTTTGTCTTTCTTCTTCCGCTTTTCTTGCGACTTCTTCATTTCTTCGAATCTCTGCGTTAATGTTTTCTATGCGGTTCAATGCTTCCTGCTTATTGTGTGGATTAGCGAACTTTCTTAAATACGAATTATACGAATCTATGGTATTTACGTTGGCATATTCATTAAATGCCTTATTGTCTATTTCTAAAAGCCGATTTTCAATTATGTTATAGTAAGTTTTGGATGAAAATTTGCTTTTGTACTCCTCATATTCACTTTCCAATACCACCAGGTTTGAGGCAAGCAACTCCATATCTGGTTTTGCATCAGGATAAGTCTTTGCCCTATTCCATAGCTCAACGTAATTTTTGGCCGTTGTGATGTATTTAATTTTGGCCTGATAACATGCCTTGTTCTCTGGATAATAGCTAATTAGTTTTACGAGGTCTTCGTTATCCAATACAGTTATTGCTTTTTGAACTACTGCGGTGATGTTCCCGTTCGATGCATTAGGATATAAATTTCTGTAATAGGAGACATCGGTTATGTTTTTTACGATGTAATTATTTTCATTCGATTTGGGAATGATGAACAGCTTTGAGGCACGGTCTTCTGCAACAAAGTTGTAATTCCTTGAAAGATTTGTCTCTTTCATCCATTTGACAGCACTACTTTCGTTGCATCGCTCAGTCTTGTTATAACCCAATGCGTAGTCGAAAATTTTGGTCAAACAAAGCATTCCGATAACACCAACCACAGCATTGGCTGGCTGAAAGCCTTTGGTTTCGGATCCATCCTGATACTTTACGATGGGTGGCGCAAATTGATACATCGCGGCTCCCGCCATTAACGGCAATGCAACATTAAAGGTCACTCCAATTGGATTCCTTTTTTTGACAAATTTGGGATACGATATTTCCTGCTTGTTATTGTAATCTTTTGAAGATACTCCGCTGGAATCAGGCTTTAACGTAAAGCAGGAATTTAATATCAGCATTAAAAGAACTGTCAATATCTTTTTCATTTTTCGTTTTTTTATTAAAACCGGAATCCTAAACCTGCACTCCAGGCATTAAAATCTCTGTCTTTGTTAGTGGTGAAACTTTGTTTGTACTGAACATTAAGGAACAATGTTTTTGTCAGGTTGATCATTATCCCCGCTTTCCATAATGGGGCTGAAGTATCAGTGGTCTTATCTTTAAGGGTTTCTAATACCTTGGCATTTTCTGATGATGTTATTCTCATTGCTGAAGTTTGATATCCAAACGCTGCATAGGGTTGTAAAACCGATGTTAGCTTTAATGTAAATGGGATAAGGATTATTCCACCTGTAATCTCCAACCCATAATTGACAAATGTTATTTCGGGATATTCCAAAAGGTTGCAGAAAATTTCACTGTCGATGAACATTTGTTTTAGAAACTGCCTCCGGTAAAAGAGCGAGGCACCTGCGACAAACGAAACATCACCGCGCTTAACGGCTTCTCCATAGAACGCATTCAAATAATTGGTATGGTTGAAGTTAATGGCAAAACTATTCGGTTTTCCACTGTTCAACCGGTGTGTGTAAGAGCCATAATCTATGGATGATTTGTATTTATTAGCCGGTATCTCCTGTGCGAGACAGATAGGTCCGATCAGAAATAGTAAGGCTATAAGTCTTATTTTCATCTGTTTATAGTTAATCGTTTTAGTTATTCATTTTTTAGTGCCAATACTTCTGTATCAGTCAAAATTCTATTGTACACTCTAAAGTCATCAATATCACCATCAGAAGCCCAGTTATAACCAATAAATTGAGTCATCTTTCCTATCATAAGTTCCTTACCATTTGAAGGTTGATGAGAAAAGCTTACATTTTGTTCATTTACTAATATTCCATTACAATAGAATTTTATTCTTGAGTTTTGTTCATCAAAGGTTGTTACAAAGTGATTCCAATTGCTTTTTTCGGCGGTAATAATTGATACACTAGGAGAAATATAGGAAACCCAGAAATTTATTGTGTTATCATTGTTGAAACTGATAAAACTATTTAAAAGTCCTTCCTGGTCATGGTTTTTTGCGAATATACAATATGGTGTTCCATTGTTTGCTGTGGATCTAAACCAAAAGGACCAACTACTAGCCTTATTAAATGATAGGCTACTTGAATTTTCTACTCTGATATAATTATCTATACCATTAAAACGATATGCGGCGTTATTGACGATACCCTTTCTATCTGTGGTTAGGGTTGCGCCATTTGCAATTCCGTTATTTCCATTTCCACTTTCATCGTTAGTATTTCCGTTAAATGGATAATAGGCTACTAGTCCATCGGTAGGTATAGCAGGTGTGTCTTCGCAATAATTATAAGATTTTTCAATTTTATCCAAAATTGATATTTCCTGTTTTAAAGCATCAGGATTTATGTCTATTGATAATAATTTATTTTTAAAAATTCCCAGCCTTGCTTCGCCATAAGTTTTCCAGTATGGTTTTAAAGAGAATCCATAATCTTTGCACTGCATCCCCTCGTTTATACTCCAACCACCTTTTGCAATAACTTGTCCTTCGTATGACACATCCGAAAAAATACCAAAATACGATTTTTCACCTTTTTTATATTCAAAAGCTGGAAACTTAAATACTAAACCTATACCCAAACCAAGTGTAACATTTGCTTCCAATTTTGCTTCTATACCAAAATCTGGGGTACCCCATTTTTGGACTTCACATATCAATTTGTCATCGTTTGGAGATGTTTTATAATTTTGAGCTTTAAAATAAACACGTGTGTTATCATAAGATAAATTGACAATTAATTTACCTTCTGCATTTAGCTCAATCAGTGCATAGACATCTACGGTTGGTTTGATGGCTAATGAGCTTACACTCAATGAAGTTAGGTCAAACGATAGTAATGGGAGTTTTTTACCAACCAACTCCATTTTTAATTTTTCTGATAATTTTTTTTGTAAATCCGCATCTGCCTCATTTCCGCCAGTTACTAATTTACAACTAATCCCAATTGTAGGATATCCCCATACAGCAAAAACTCCATTTTCAAAAACAGCATCGACGCTTGAATAATCAGCTTCTAATTTAACTATAGCTGTTATTTGGTCATATTCAGTTTTTTTATAATCTTTGTCGTTATCCCAAAGAATATATGTTAATTCTACAGTATTTGGACCAAATTTGACACCCTTAAATTTTTCACTATCAAAACCAATTGGGTTAAAAATTGATTTATTCGTGTTTTTTATTCCCTTTGTAGTATTTGGTAAGATATCGTAAACTCTTACTCCTTCTTTGGACATATTGGGTTGTACGTCAATAGTTTCATTAAATTTCACAAAAACTTCATCCATAGTTGCAGGCTCGTAATTGCATATAATTTGACCTCCGACATTTTCTCTTGATAGTATTTTATAAGCGTAGCCGTCAGGAAATTTTTCTGTGGATAAGGAATAAATTACATCGCCAGTTTTAATTAAGTCTAAAGCAGAAGAATTTGTAAATTTTAAAGTTATATCTCCTACATCGACCAAAGTGTTATTAATATCATTTGCAATCATAATTGCATTTGGTTGCAATTCGATTTTCTCATTACCAGTTTCATTTTTATAAGCCTTTACTGACTGTCCTCCTTTTAAAATTTGTTCGGGGGTTGGATCATTATTGTCCTTTTTTGAACAGCTTATAATGCTAAGCAATATAGAAAATAAAATAATTCTTAAAAGGGATGTTTTCATACATTTCTTTGGTTTTAAATTTACCTACTTTCAGAATAAGTTTTAGTCGCTGTTTCGGCTTTTCCGACCGTTGAATTTCAATTTATATGCTGTCATAAATCGACCATACCAATTATTGCATTAATTACTTGAATTTTATGCGACAATAAAAATCCTTAAAAATAAATTCTTTCTTTTCATGTTGATCGTTTTTGACTGAATATCATAAGATTAGCATTTAGCGAATTCCTTTTCCCCAAAACCCCGGAAGCTTTCGCCCCCGGAGTTGAATTTATAGACTAGGTACTAATGGACCATATTCAAAATATTTGTTGTTTTGCTTTGATAAAATTATTTTAAAAAACAGATGATAAAACAAGATGAGCCTTAACAAACACCAATTGGCTTGTTTTCGGCACGAAATGTCGGTTATATGGCATAGATTGCCCTATTTTGTGAGAATCCGAGTATTGAAACCTGTAGAATTTATTCCAAAACGGTCATTTACAAGGCGATCTTTGGTCATATTTATTCCATTACGCCATCCCTGTCCAATATTCTTTGACGTTTAATAACCCAAATTATTTATTTTTGTAAAATACCATTTAGGCCGAATTTTTTTATGAGGATGTTTGCTTCCATTTTGCTGTTGGTTTCATTGTCGGGGTTTGCCCAGCCGCACCTCGACAAACATTATGTCTATAAGCAATATACCACCTACGATGGCCTCGTGCAATCGCAGGTAAACAGCATTATGCAGGACAGCAAAGGCTATTTGTGGGTTTGTACAAAAGGTGGCCTAAGCAGGTTTGATGGGAAAAATTTTCAGAATTTTGTGGACACCAAAGTCGCAGAGAGGGTCAATATCAAAAATATCGTTGAATCGGAAATCGGGTTTATTGTTTGTTCATCAAAGAAAATCTTTAAGTTTACATATGAAGAGGAAAACCCACAGAATTGGAAGTTTGAGGATATTACGATTCCTGGTGATTATCACTTTGACATCCTGGTTAGTTACTTCTACAATAAGGTTGAAAATAGTCTTTATATTTTTAACCTGAGAAAAGATGGATTTTTAGGAAGTGATTTTATCCACCTTAAATATGACTTTAACCGCGAATTAGTTCAACGATTGCCTATTGGAAAAAGTCAAATACTATTCTCATACAACAATGAAAATTCCAGGATTTGCTTAACCGGGGACAGTATCTTTTTTTTTAGGAACGGTATAATCAGTAAGCGCCTGCTTCCCAAGCAATTTGATTCTTTTGCATTGAATCCCACTGACTCATGTCTTTATGCATATCAGGTCTCCTCGAAAACGTTTTCCCGCATTGATCGGAATTTTCAATTGTGTAAACCCGTTTTGACAGGCATCTCGCTTCTGTTAATTGGCAATCCGGTGCCTTATTATTTTTTGATCAATAAATCTGGGCAGTTCATATTTATCAATGAAAAACGTGAAGTCACTTTAGTCAATAGTACAGGTACAGAGAATGTTGCGCCTGTTAATTTTGCTTGTTCTCTTTTTGCCAGCAGGGAGAACAACCTCTGGGTAGGTACAGAAGAGGGAATCTTTAATTTTTTTAAACTTGACTTTGTCCAACATACTTTTAATATCTCAAAAGCACTGGACAATGTTTGGTCGATGGCTTGTGCCCCTGATGGCACGATGTGGTTCGGCGGATACACTAGGGGAGTTTGGACACTAAATAAACAAGATGTGATTCGGCAATATAGTTCCAAAGACTTCAACGTCCCAACACCCGACAATTCCATTTTCGTAAATATCTATATGGGTGGAACAAAGGACAGTGAGGGGCGTATATATATACCCTCTGCAAGCGGCATGTTGATTGTGGATAAAAAAAAGTTAAGTTATCGGGATACGAAGACCGTCCCCTTGTCGATAACTGATGATGCAAAGAATAACCGGCTTATCGTTGGCAAGGTAGCCGGTCTTGAGATCATTGAAAAAGGCACATTAAAAACGTTGCTCGATATAACCAGCCCTAATAACATTGTTAGCACATGTATTGACAAGAATGGCAAAGTGATGGCGGGATCCTGGAACACGTTTTTGGTGGATGGCGACTCCCTCGTACCGACTGGATTAGGGAAAAAACTTGCAGTCCTCTCAATGGTGAAGGATTCAAACGGGAATATCTGGAAAGGGACTATAGTTGGTCTTTACCTAAATGATGGAAATAAGGAGACTGAAATCCTTCCGGGTATCATAGCGGAAACTGTTTATTCTGTTTTCATCAAAAAACCTTGGTTATTGGCTGCCACAGCAAGAAATATGTACCTAATCAACCTTGACGAGTTTTACAGGAATGGCAGTGCTTCAGCTTACAAATTTGGCACCGAAAATGGCTACATTGCCATGGACGGCGGACAAAATGGATTTTGTGAAGACAATGAGGGAAAGGTCTGGTTTACAGTAACTGACAAAGTATTGCGTTTTTCACCAGATAGTTTAGTCCGTCATTTCGTGGATTACCTGCCAAAACCCCATTTCGCATCTGTCTCCTATTCCAATAATGCGATCGATTGGACCCGTGTAACTCCGGGGGATTCGTCCGAATTGGTCTGTGAGCATGAATTCAACTCCATAAGGGCAAACATGGCTGCCGTTTCGGAAACCCAGTCGGAGAAATTGGTTTACCAATACCGTCTGAGGGGGATGTCGGATGAATGGTCGCAACCTACAAAAATTACCCAGCAAACTTTCACCAATCTTCCACCTGGCAATTACTGCATTGAGATCCGGTCTTCGTTGGATGGGGAACATTGGTCTGAAATTGTAAAGTCGCAACCCATCACAATCAAATCGGCATGGTGGCAAAAATGGTGGGCTTATCTGATTGTGACATTGCTCTTTGGAACTTTTATTGCGGTGGTCGTTGTTTATTTCCTGAAGAGAAGGCAGCAGGTGATTATCCATAAACTAACAGAGCAGAAACGTTTGAATGAATTGAGGTTGCAATCGGTCAGGTCGAAAAATATCCCCCATTTTTCGGGAAACGCATTGGCAAATATCGAGCATTTTATCTTTAGTGCCGATTTGAGGCAGGCAAATAAATTCCTTTCAAAATATTCACGACTGATGAACATTACCCTTCGTGATGCAGATAGAGCGGGAAGGTCGATCCAACAGGAGCTTGAATATGTGGGGTTGTACCTAGAACTTGAAAAAATGAGGTTTGGGGATCAACTGGAATATGTCATCGAGGTAGGTGAATCAGTTGATAAGGCAAAGGAATTGCCCAACATGATCATGCAAACCTGGGTCGAGAATGCCATCAAACACGGTATCAGGCATAAAGAAGGAGTTGGAAAGATCCTGGTAAAAGTCTGGAGCAATGATTCAAAAGGGATTTCTGTAAGTGTTGAAGACAATGGCATTGGACGTGCCAGGGCTAAAGAGGTTGGAACCACAGGTACAGGACAGGGCCTTGCTATCCTTGGAGAGCAGATTGAAATTTATAACCAGATCAATCAATTAAAAATCGTAGTGAACACAATTGATCTGGTTGGTCAGAATGGATTGCCGCAGGGAACCCGGTTTGAAATGTTTATTCCGTCTTCGTTTAGATTTGATGTTTAAGATTATTGGCGTGAGATTTGAAAATGAAGAAGTTGTCCAAAAAGTCGAAAATGTTTAGTTGAATTATGGATAAAAAAATCAATTACCTTATCGTTGAAGATGAGGAAAAATCACGGGAAGTGTTGTTGCAGAAAATACGAATGTGTAATATACAGGATATTACATGTATTGGAATGGCTACCAATGCGACAGAAGCTATTTTATTGTCCAAACTGACTCCACCCGATTTTGTATTGCTCGATATCAACCTTCCAGGGAAAAACGGGTTCGATTTGATCAACGAATTACACAGCCAGGGAATTGTTCATGAAGTTATTTTTACAAGTGCACATACCGAACAAGGGATTTTGCTCAATGCATTGAAACATTCGCCAATAACCTATCTTGTCAAACCCATTGACATTGATGAGCTTGAAGAGGCAATCAAAAAGGTTTGCAGTCGAATACGGACTGATTTGTCGGGAAATGAAATACCAAACAAGATAAAGTTTCAGGGAAGCCTGGGGCCGGTATATATTTTGCCTGAAACCATATTGTTTATAAAAGCCGATGCACATTATTCGAGGTTGTTTGTCGAAAATGGGAAAGAGATCATAATCAACCAAAGTCTTTCGGAACTGGAAAGAGGCACTCTTCTGCCTCTTTCCAAATTATTCATAAGACCCGATCGAAGTACAATTGTTAATTTAAGCAAGATTGTCGAAGTACATACCAAGAAAAATGAATGTGTTTTCCAGAATGGAATTGAAACCCTTGCTGTAAAAATCTCCGAAGCCGGGATTAAGATGGTGCTTAAAGCCATGGATAAAATTTAGAAGGGTCGAAAATGGAATCCTAATGATTACCTCATATCGTTTACCGTCACCTTCGGGAATTTGGCGGCATCGAATTTGAAGAATTCATCGGCCAGGACCTGGTCTGTTTTCATGTTTTTCAAGGTAAGGGTGTAGGCATTCCCATCCTTGTTAAACGTTTTGGCCTTCAATATCTGAGATTTAACCTTATCGACATACAACTTCACCTTCGTAAATTCCTTTTTCTTATCGGTTGGGACCAGGTCAATCACCACCGCAGTTTTGCCGGCCAGGTTTTCTTCACCGATATAAGTAAAATTGAACCCTTTCTCATAAATCGAAAACAGGTTGGCAGGATTAAGTGCTGCCTCACTATCCGGGTCATTTTCAGATATGTTCACTTCATTCGATTCTGTCAGGTAACTCCATGTGGCAGTTCCGTTGCAGAAAACGTCCATACCCATTGCAGGCATGTGCAAACGGTAGTTTTTCCCTTTTAAGGCCACCCAGCCTTCATTGGTTTCTGTTACGCTTCCGGTTTTATTTTCGAGGGTAAATGCAAAATCGATCTGAATCGTCTTGTAACTTTTGGTCGTCTGCGAAAGTTTGTCCAAAACTTCCTTGGCTTTTGCATCCTGCTGTGCCATCAAAGAACTGCCAACAAAAATCAAAATACTGAATAAAATAGCTCTCTTCATCTTATAAATTTGAATAATTAAAAATCATTTTATTGGTTTAGCCCCTTCAATAATTGTTCCAAAGCGTACTCGTCCTGCAATAAAACTTGCCTGGCTTTGCTCCCTTCGTTCTGGCCCACAATCCCTGCAGCCTCCAGTTGGTCCATGATCCTTCCTGCCCGGTTGTAACCAATTGAGAATTTGCGCTGTATGGCAGATGTTGAACCCTGCTGGTTCATCACGATAATCCGGGCAGCTTCATCAAAAAGTTCATCACGGTTCTTTAGATCGATCACTTCAGATTCGGTGGCCCCATCCTCAAGATATTCGGGAAGCAGGTAAGCCGTCGGAAAGGAAGGTTGCTGGCTGATATAATGCGCAATCGCCTCCACTTCGGGCGTATCCACAAAAGCGCATTGTACCCTTGTCAGGTTATTCCCTGTCGAGACAAGCATGTCCCCTTTACCGATCAACTGATTGGCACCAGGCGTATCCAAAATCGTCCTTGAGTCAACCATGGAGGCCACCCTGAAAGCGATCCTTGCAGGGAAATTGGCCTTGATCACACCCGTAATGATCGTTACCGAAGGACGCTGCGTAGCAATCACCATATGGATCCCTACGGCACGGGCTAGCTGGGCAATCCGCGCAATCGGCAATTCGATCTCTTTACCGGCTGTCATGATCAGGTCGGCAAACTCATCGATCACCACCACAATATAGGGCTGGTAACGGTGCCCCTTCAACGGGTTCAACCTGCGGCTAATAAACTTTTCGTTGTACTCCTTGATGTTACGGGCATGGGCCTTCTTGAGCAAATCATAACGCTGGTCCATCTCGATATTCAACGAATTAAGAGTGTTCTTCACCTTCTGGACATCTGTAATGATGGGGTCGTTTTCACCGGGCATCTTTGCCAGGAAGTGTTTTTCGATGATCGAATAGAGGTTCAGCTCTACCTTTTTCGGATCAACAAACACAAATTTAAGCTGTGAAGGGTGCTTCTTGTATAGCAACGAAGAGATAATTGCATTCAACCCCACCGATTGCCCCTATCCTGTTGCACCCGCCACAAGGATATGGGGCATTTTGGTAAGGTCAACCACAAAGGTCTCGTTCGAAATGGTTTTGCCAAGTGCCAATGGGAGTTCAAAATCGGTCTCCTGAAAAGCTTTGGAAACAATCAGCGAACGCATAGAAACCATCTCAGGTTTACTGTTCGGAACTTCGATACCTACCGTCCCTTTCCCCGGAATTGGGGCGATAATCCTGATCCCTAATGCGGCAAGGCTCAATGCAATATCGTCTTCAAGGTTTTTGATTTTTGATATCCGAATTCCGGGGGCCGGGACAATTTCATAAAGGGTAATTGTAGGACCAGTGGTTGCCTTGATTTTTACAATGTCGATGTTGTAGTTCTTCAAGGTCTGAAGGATCTTGTTTTTATTGGCGATCAATTCATCGTCCGAAACCTGGGGGTTGCCAGTAGATCGCTCCTCCAGCAATTCGATTGGTGGAAATTTGTATCTGGACAACTCCAATGTAGGATCAAAATCTGGCATATCATCGTCAGCATCATCGAAAAGGCCATCATCGTCGTTGTTCCCACGTGGCTCGGGTTGGGGTGGAGTAAACTGTCGGTTGACAAATGCCACCGGTTCTTCATGGTGGATTTCTTCCCGCTCTATTTCCAACTGATCTGAATCTTTTCTTCCGGCATATACTTTTTTAACATTGTTCCCATCGGCAACCATGGCATAAGCTTCATCATTTGTTGTGATCACCGGTGCCTGCGTGATTTCCAAAATAGCATCATCCTCCTCCAATGGTTCAGGTGCAACAGGAAACTCCTCCTTCTTCAAAGTTTTGGCAGCTTTCACGCGCCGGTACGACAACCATCGCTTTAAAAGTGGCCATGCCTGTTCAAAGGCCACAATGATACAAATCAGGATAGAGCCGAGGATCAGGAAAAAAGTACCGACACTTCCCACCGTTGCGTTTAACAATTGGCTCATAAAGTAGCCATATTGTCCACCTGGAATCAGAAAAGATTTATTGTAAAGGGAAGAGAAAAAATATCCCAAAGCTATTGATGTCCAAATAATTAAGAAGAGACCGTAACCAAGGTTGCGGCTCATTGAAAATCTGGCCAGCTTCCCAAGCCTGAGTGCAAAAATAATCAGGAAATAAATGAATCCCAATGAAGCAATCCCAAAACCTTTGTTGATCAGAAAATTACCTATAATTGCACCCCATCTGCCACCTGCATTTTGAATCTTCAGTTCAGGATGTGCCATCAATTCTTTGGCGGTAACGTTCAAATGACTGATGTCTGCTCCTCCTGAAGCAAAAAATGAGACAATGCAAACAAGCAGGTAAATAGCAAAAAGTGAAAGCAATATAGCTAACACACCTCCAAACCGTTCCCAGTTGTTAGGACTTCCTTTGGCACTACTTTTCTCACTTTTTTTCGTGGAAGTGGTAGCCGGTTTTTCATTCTTGCTGCGGGCCATGGATCTAAGTTAAAATGAATATTCAAAACGATCACAGAAACGGCTGCAAATTTACCAAATATGATTTAACACAGAGGTCATTTCTTCGATTATTGTTTATTTCGTACATTAATAGTTCGGTAAGTTACTGACTTAAAATTTAAAAGATCGTGGAAAAATTAGCTGTAGTAGCACTGGGCGGGAATGCCCTTTTGCGCGATAATGAAACCGGAACAATCGAAGAACAGGAAAAGCATACATCAGAAACCATTGAAAACCTGATATTTCTGATTAAGGATGGATACAACCTGATTATTACCCATGGAAACGGTCCCCAGGTTGGGAATATTTTGATGCGCAATGCCGCTGGCGAACAACTTTATGGAATAGCACCTATGCCCCTCGACATTTGCGTTGCCGACACACAGGGCGGCTTAGGTTATATGATCGAACGCATTTTTAGGAATGTTCTGAAACAACATGGGATCAAAAAAAATGTAGTCACTGTCGTTGGAATGGTTGAAATTGATCCAAATGATGAGGCATTTAACAACCCAACGAAGCGGATTGGCACCTATTACACTGAATTCCAGGCACAAAAACTTAACTGCGAAAAAGGGTGGGCGTTTAAACTAAGCAAAAAGGATGAAAAAGGTTGGCGACGTGTTGTCCCTTCACCTGTGCCAAAATCGATATTTAACCTCGAAATCATCAATGATCTGGCTAGGCAGGGGAATATCGTGATTACCTGTGGCGGAGGCGGGATTCCTGTTTATCACGATCAAAACGGTGATATCCGCACAATTGATGCTGTCATCGACAAGGATCTTGCTTCTTCGGTTTTGGCGTCAGGAGTAGGTGCCGACGAGCTTTATATCCTGACAAATGTTCCGTTTATCTATAAAGATTTTGGACTTCCAACTCAGGAAAAGCTTGAATTCCTAGACTATAACGACACTGTGAAGTACCTCGGAAACGGGACTTTTGCCGAAGGGTCGATGGCACCCAAAATTGTTGCCGCACTTGAGTTCATCAAAAACGGAGGCGACAAAAGCGTCATCACCGAGGCCTCCAAACTTGAAGACAAATCATATGGTTCCAAAATAACGATGGAGTATGGCATGTAACCATAAATTCTCCTAATTTTGTGAACTGTTAAAATGGTAAATTTATTCTGAATACGCATATCCTAAAATTCAAAGATAATGACGCACCACCTGCACGGAAGGCACTTCCTGAAATTGCTCGATTTTTCACGAAAAGAGATTGAATATTTGCTTGAACTGGCAGCCGAATTAAAATGGGCCAAATCTTCAGGGACTGAGGAGCAACGGCTCAATGGCCGGAACATCGCTTTGATATTTGAAAAATCCTCAACAAGGACCAGGGGGGCTTTTGAGGTGGCAGCCTATGACCAGGGGGCGCATGTCACCTATCTGGCTCCGTCAGGATCGCAAATTGGAGCAAAGGAATCGATGAAAGATACGGCCAGGGTTCTTGGAAGAATGTACGATGGTATCCAATATCGTGGTTACGAACAGTCTATCGTAGAGGAACTTGCAAAATATGCCGGTGTACCGGTCTGGAATGGATTGACCGATGAATTCCATCCGACTCAAATCCTTGCCGACTTGCTGACGATGCATGAACACTGCGTAAAGCCATTTTCTGCCATGAAACTTGCTTATCTGGGTGACGCAAGGAACAATATGGGCAACTCTTTAATGGTAGGTGCTGCCAAAATGGGGATTGACTTTCGCGCTGCCGCACCAAAAGCTTGTCAGCCTTCAGAAGATTTGCAGGCTCAATGCAGGGAAATTGCCAGGGAGAGCGGGGCTAAAATATTAATTACTGAAAATATTGAAGAGGCTGTAAAAGGTTGTGACTTTCTATACACCGATGTATGGGTTTCGATGGGCGAACCCAATGAAGTTTGGGCCGATAGAATAAAATTGCTGCTCCCCTATCAGATCAACAGTAAAGTGATGGAGATGACAGATAACCCGTCAGTCAAATTTCTACATTGCTTACCTGCCAATCACGACAGGAACACCAAAATCGGTGAAGCAATTTATCAAAAATTTGGTCTTGAGTCGATGGAAGTAACCGATGAAGTATTTGAAAGCACAGCATCTATTGTCTTTGACCAGGCCGAAAACCGCATGCACACGATAAAAGCAGTGATGGTGGCTACGTTGGGGAATTAAATGAAGGAATGAAAAAATTAAAATTGCATTAAATTAAATATCATGAAGAATTTTGAATTTTTTAATCCCGTAAGGATTGTTTTTGGGAAAGGCGAAATCGCAAAACTTACGAATCTAGTTCCAAAAGGGGCTAAGGTAATGATGACATACGGTGGCGGAAGCATTAAGAAAAATGGCATTTACGATCAGGTAAAAACAGCATTGACCGGTTTTGATGTGACCGAATTCAGCGGAATAGAAGCCAACCCTCATTACGAGACACTGATGATGGCTGTCGAAATTGTTAAAGCGAACAAGATTGATTTCTTATTGGCAGTTGGTGGTGGTTCAGTATTGGATGGGACTAAGTTTATTGCTGCCGCCGCACTTTGGGAAGGATCCGACCCTTGGGAAATACTATCAAGGCGCAACGAAGTGAACATTTCAGCCGCTTTGCCAATCGGAACAGTCCTGACACTTCCGGCCACAGGATCTGAAATGAATGGGAATGCCGTTGTAACACGTTGGGAAACAAAAGATAAGCTTGCATTTGGTTCTGATATAGTTTTACCGAAATTCTCGATTCTTGATCCATTGGTTGTATTTTCACTTCCAGAGAAACAGGTTGCCAATGGGATTGTGGACGCTTTTGTCCATGTGATGGAGCAATACCTGACTTATCCGGTTAATTCACCAATTCAGGACCGGTTTGCAGAATCCATCCTGACGACCCTGATTGAAGAAGGGCCGAAAGTTCTTGCCAACAGGACTGATTATGAATCAGCAGCCAATTTCATGTGGGCTGCAACCATGGCATTGAATGGATTGATCGGTGTAGGTGTGCCACGGGATTGGGCCACACATACAATCGGACATGAATTGACAGCTTTTCATGGAATCGACCATGGCCGGACCTTGTGCATTATCCTTCCGGGGATCATGAACCTGAAACGCGAAAATAAAAAAGAGAAAATCCTTCAGTACGGCGAAAGGGTCTGGAAGATTACCGAAGGAAGTGACAACGAGCGCATTGATGCAATCATTGAGAAAACAGTGAATTTCTTCGAATCGGTTGGGGTTAAGACAAAATTGGCCGATTACGGTGTTGGGAGCGATATAATCCCAAAAATCGTAAACCGTTTTGTATCAAGGGGAATCAAATCAATCGGAGAGCGGGGAATTATCTCTATTGCCGATGTTGCACAAATACTTGAGCTGCAATTAAAATAGTAAAGTCCTGTATAGCAAATATTTATAAAGGACAGGTTATTTTACCTGTCCTTTATTTTTGCACTCGGGGCAACGGGGCAACCTTCGCAGGATTTCCCGCACCCATTGCAATCATCAGCTTTTTTAAAAGATTTAAGCGATTTTATAAAATTGAACGTCATTACGATAACAGCACCAGCAATGACGATCCAGGTTATGATCTCCTGCATAAAAATTAGATTTATTAAATAAAAAATAAAGCAATATTGTAAACTACAAAAGCAGCAATCCAGGCAAACGCTGTTGTATAAAAGACTGTAAACAAGGCCCATTTCCAACTTCCCGATTCCCTTTTAATTGTTGCAATAACTGCAATGCATGGGAAATAGAGCAATACAAAAACCAGGAAGGAAAGGGCTACTGCCTGGTTGAATACTTTTTCACCAGCCTTGGGCCCCACTCGGTACTCTTCCGACTTTAAAACTTCAGGAAGTATTGTTGAGTTTTTATGGTCATCACTGCCTGTTTCATATAAAACACCCATCGTACTTACGACAATCTCTTTTGCAGGGATTCCTGCAATCAGGCAAATCCCCATTCGCCAATCGAAACCCAATGGCCTCATCACAGGTTCAATGGCACGCCCCAAAATTCCAAGATAAGAATTTTCGATTTGTGAAAGATTTTGCTTTGAAGCCGATTCCGTGGAATAAGGTGTTTGCAGGTCTTGAAAATTGCTTGGTTCATGTCGTGGAAAATACTCCAAAGCCCAGATAATAATCACTGCCACAAGGATTGTCCCTCCTATTTTTTTGAAATACTGGCTCGCCTTATCCCACATGTGCAATAACGTATTTCTAAAAACGGGCATTCTATAAGGAGGAAGTTCCATCACAAAAGGGGTTTCCTTACGCTTAAAAATGGTACGGTTCAATATCTTGGCCATCACAATTGCAAGAGTAATTCCCAGAAGGTACAATCCCATTAAAACCATGGCAGGATAATCTTTAAAAAAAGCTGAAATAAGCACAATATAGACTGGCAGACGTGCAGAACACGACATAAATGGGATGATCAGCATCGTTAAAAGGCGGTCACCAGGGTTGCGGATTGTACGGGTTGCCATGATTGCCGGCACGTTACACCCGAATCCCATCACCATGGGTATAAAAGAGCGCCCATGCAAACCTATTTTGTGCATCAGCTTATCCATGATAAATGCGGCACGTGCCATATAACCGGTATCCTCCATAAGGGAAGTAAAGAAGAACAAAATCAGAATATTGGGTAGAAAAACGATAATGCTTCCAAGGCCATTGATAATACCGTCAGTCAGCAAATCTTTTAACATCCCGGCAGGAATTGCACCTTTAATAAACGCGGCTACAATGCTTACCCCTTCGCTGATCCAGTGCATGGGAAATGATCCCAACCTGAATGTGGCGAAAAAAGTTAAAAACATAAATAACAGAAAGATAGGGAAACCCCAAAACCGATGGGTGACAAGGTGGTCGATTTTACCGGTGATCGCGTACCTCCATTGGATTCCAGGAACAAATGTTTCCTTTAAAGCCCCGGCAATAAATCCATATTTAGCATCTGTTATCAGGTGAGAACTCTCATCTTCGAGCCGAATTTCAAGCCTTCCGATTTCACCTTTGGTAACCTCCCTGATTTTCGTTAGGTTCGGCGAAGAGGCCAAAGTTTTCAAGGCTTCCGGATCTTTTTCCAATAATCTGATTGACAGATACCTGGAAGATAATTTGGCGATAATGGGTTTGTCCTTTTTGATCTCCTTCCGGATGGCTTTTATGGATCGCTCCAGCTCTTCACCGTAATTGATATGGATATGTCGGACTATCGGATTCCGGTCTTCATAAACTTCAATGATTTCATCAAAAAGAGCGTCAAGCCCTACCCCTTTACTGGCCATTGTGGGAATGATCGGGATCCCAAGCAACTGACCCAAGGTTCCGGTATCAAGTTTTGCGCCACCCGAAACCATATCGTCGTACATGTTCAGGGCGATCACCACTTTGATATCCATATCGATCAACTGTGTCGTCAGGAACATGTTCCTCTCAAGGTTTGTCCCATCAACCACATTCAGGATAATATCTGGAGTTTCTTCGATTATGTAATTCCTGGCAAAGAGTTCTTCTGGCGAAAATGTTGTCAATGAATAAGTTCCAGGCAGATCAACCAATTTGAAAGTATATCCTTTACGATCAAAGGTGGCGATCTTCGCATCGACTGTCACCCCGCTGTAGTTACCAACATGTTCTTTAGAGTTGGTAACCCGGTTAAAAAGAGTTGTTTTGCCACAGTTGGGATTTCCAGCCAAAGCAACATGTATTGTTTTCCCTTTTTCACGGGCTGAGGTTTTAAGTACCTCCATATCAATGACCCCATCGAAATTTAGTGCGTAAAGATCAAATGCCTCTTCAGGAGTGACCACTTCAATCAGATATGCTTCAGCCCGTCGTAACGAAACATTATAACCAAGTAATTGATATTCAACAGGATCCCTGAGTGGTGCATTTTTTAATACAATCACCTCTTTCCCCGCTACAAATCCCATTTCTGAAATCCTACGGCGAAAAGATCCATGCCCCAGCACTTTGGTAATCACAACACGCTTATTTTCTTCAACTTCCGACAGCCGCACCCTAATTCTTATTAAGAATGATTAAAAATAGACCACAAATATAGACCAATAAATCAATAATTTGTAACCGCAACCCAAATATTCAGGTTAACAGTAATGAAAACATATAAAATCACTGGAAAATATGAAATGTATAGTACATCTGTAAAAGGCATCGGTCCGATCCTTGATCAACCTACTTTTTGCCATCGTGGTTTTCAATCCTCATTCCTGCCAGGTCGCCGTTGAGATCCTTGCAAACCAGCATGACCTTATTGTTTTCCAACTCAGTAAATCCCTGATCATAACAATAATAAAAAAGATGGTTTTTGGAGTTCAGATGTGTTCCGGTATAATAATCGAAGCGGTAACCCTTTTTCTGCAGGTCACTCTTATTTATAATGGCTTTTTTCCCGGAATTAAGAGCCGATAGGATAAAGTAGTTCTTTTTAAGGATCCTGTTGATGATCCTGATTACGAGATTTGATTCGACCGATTGTCGGTTGTTATACGAACTGCGACATTGGTCGTTGCAAAATTTCTGATCGGCACGGCCCAACAAAGGCTCTTCACATTCAAGGCATTTACGGTTATTCATAGCTTTACATATAGGAGGTTAAACCGCTAAAAATTATATATTCGCTGAAAAAAAATGGGTTTTACTATTTCACTAATATACAAAAAAATATCCGAATATAAACGGATTAAGTCGTTTATTTTCGGATTTAAACGAATTCATCCGTTTTTATTCCGATTAAATACCGAAGACAGGGATAACTTCAAACCATTAATTCTTTGTATTAATATCTTAAAAATTTAAACCATGAATGTCTTGAGAAACAGTGTCAGGCTTATCGGCCATCTGGGCGACAACCCCAAAATGAGAAAGTTGGACAGCGAAAAATCAGTAGCCAATTTCTCCCTTGCAACCAACGAATCCTATCGTGACCACGATGGGAATAACAAATCAGAAACCACGTGGCACAAACTGGTCGCATGGGGAAAACAGGCAGAAATTACCGAAAAATATTTAAAGAAGGGTTCCGAAATCGCCGTTGAAGGGAAACTGACCAACCGGTCGTACGAAGACAAAAACGGCGAAACCCACTTTGTCTCTGAAATCGTCGTCAACAATATTCTGATATTGGATAAGAAAACAGAAGATTGATGCGCAATTGTCCTTTACAACAACAAGAACCGAAAGCTTTCACCTGAAAATGGTGAAGGCTTTTTTTTGACAAGAAATAAATGATTTTAAAATTTCGTACATTTGTAAAAAAGATGGCTATGGAATTGAAAATGAATATCGGCTTGGCTGAAATAATTGGCTTGATAAAAGGATTACCATACAATGAAAAATTGGTTGTTAAAAGTCAACTAGATAAAGATTTGACATCAAAAATCAGTGCTTCGGATCTAAATTTGAAACAACTTTTGCTTTCAGGACCAGTTATGACCGAAGAAGGATATGATGATTACATGAATTTAAGGCTGCAATTCAAAAAATGGACAAAGAAATTATCTGTATAGACACCACACTGTTTATTGATTATTTTCGTAAACAGAAGAAAGAAAATACACTACTTACCAAATTATCAGACGAATATGCTTTTTATATATCTGTAATAACAAAACTTGAGATTGGAGTAGGAATAGGCAAAGGACAAAGGGATTTCTGGAATTCGGTTTTCGATAAATTAACAATCCTGCCACTTACGGAATTGGAAATTGATAAAGCAACAGAAATAATCCAAACCCTTAGAAAAAGCAACAAAATTATTGGTTTACAAGATATATTAATAGCCTCAACAGCCATTGTAAAAGGATTAACCCTTGCAACTTTAAATCTGAAAGATTTCAGTAGAGTTCCGGATTTAAAAATTTTGAACTTTAAATAACTTTAACATTATTCCGCCTGCTTCATCGAAAAGGCAATCCGCTTTCTTGCGATGTCCACCTCTAGTACTTTTACCTTAACATGTTGGTGCAATTTTACCACCTCAGCCGGATCGCTCACATATTTATTGGCCAATTCGCTGATATGAACCAACCCATCCTGCTTAACGCCAACATCGACAAAAGCCCCAAAACGGGTAATGTTCGTAACAATACCGGGAAGCACCATTCCCACCTGTAAATCTTTGACCGAAAAAATCCCATCCGCAAATTCAAATACTTTGATCCCGGAACGTGGGTCAAGCCCAGGTTTTGCCAATTCTTTAAGGATGTCGTTTAACGTTGGAAGTCCAACATCATCAGTAATATAACGTTCGACGTTGATCTCCGATTTAAGTTTCTCTGAGCCAATGAGCTCCTCAATCTTGCAATGCTTATCGACAGCAATCTTACTGACCAAAGGATATCTTTCAGGATGGACTGCCGAGTTGTCGAGCGGGTTGGCACCACCCGGAATACGAAGGAAACCGGCACACTGTTCAAAAGCTTTTGGTCCCATCCGTGGAACTTTTTTCAACTCTGTACGTGAAGTAAAAGGACCATTTTCTTTCCGGTACTCCACAATATTCTGGGCCAATAAAGGACCTAAGCCTGAAACGAAATTCAACAAATGGCTGCTGGCCGTATTGACATTGACCCCTACAAGGTTGACACACGATTCAACAACAGTATCGAGACCCTTCTGCAAAAGCTTTTGGTCAACATCGTGCTGATACTGACCAACTCCTATTGATTTTGCTTCAATCTTCACAAGTTCGGCCAACGAATCCATCAACCGGCGCCCGATAGAAACTGCGCCACGTACTGTTACGTCATATTGAGGAAACTCGTCACGGGCAACCTTGGAGGCCGAATAGATCGAAGCACCATCCTCGCTTACAACAAAGACCTGAAGAGCACGGTCGAAACTGATTTTTTTAATAAATGTCTCCGTCTCTCGACTTGCAGTTCCATCACCAATCGCGATTGCCTCTATCTTATAAGTATTTACAAGAGCCGAAATTTTCCGGATCGATTGACTGACCTCCGACTGTGGCTGATGGGGATAAATGGTCTCGTTATGGACAAGGTTGCCCTGAGCATCGAGACATACAACTTTACATCCACTTCGATATCCCGGGTCGATGGCCAGAACCCGCTTCTGTCCAAGTGGCGGGGCTAGCAACAATTGTCGCAGATTTTCGGCGAAAACCCTGATCGCCTCGGCATCGGCTTGAATTTTGGAAGAACCGGAAAATTCGGTTTCAATGGCAGGCGAAAGCAATCTTTTATAGCTATCCTTTACTGCCATAGCCATTTGGGTTCCGCTTTCGTTTCTGCTTTTCACGAAAAAATGCTCCAGGGCTGTAACTGTTCGTTCATCATCAGGGGCGATCCCCAATTTCAGGAAACCCTCCTTTTCACCCCTCCGCATGGCCAATAACCTGTGCGACGGACATCGTTTGAGCGGTTCGTTGGAATCAAAATAATCACGGTATTTAACTCCTTCCTCCTCTTTCCCTTTCACAACATGTGATGAAACGACTGCCTCACGTGAAAAATGGTTTCGGACAATCATCCTCGCCTCCTGATTCTCGTTGATCCATTCAGCAATAATATCCCGTGCACCAGCCAAAGCCTCCTCAACATTGGGAACTAATTCGTTTAAAAACTTCGTGGCACGTCCTTCAGGATCAGTCTCAAATTGTTTCATGATGATCTTTGCAAGTGGTTCAAGCCCTTTTTCGCGGGCCATTGTAGCACGTGTGCGCCGCTTGGGTTTAAACGGAAGGTAGATGTCCTCCAGTTGGTTCATATCGTAACATTGCTCAATCCTCGATTGCAGTTCAGGAGTCAACAATTCCTGTTCGCTGATCGTTTTGAGGATCGTCACTTTGCGCTTATCGAGTTCTTCAAGCTGTTCATTTGCCTCTTTGATATTGCCAATGGCCACTTCATCGAGACTTCCGGTCATCTCTTTACGGTAACGTGAAATAAAAGGAACCGTTGCACCTTCATCGAGCAAGGTTATTGTATTGGCTATTTGCCTGATACTGATGCCCAGGCGTTCAGCTATGATCTGATGGTTTTTCTGAATTGTCATAAATGCAAAATTAGGATTTATGTTTGTATTCCAAAATTTTGTAAGTTTGATTGCTAAAAAACAAATTATCTAAATATATGGACCAACGGTTAAAAAACATCATCGTGGCATTGGCAATATTGCTTTTCGGTGTTTTAGTTTATTATTTCAGTTATATTGTCAGTTATATTTTAATTGCGGCAGTTTTGGCCCTGATTGGCCGTCCCATTACCCGTAAGTTGCAACAATTCAGGTATCGGAGATTTCATATCGGAGAGTCTGCGGCAGCATTGCTCACCTTAATCGCCCTATGGATCGTGCTGCTTGGTTTCTTTATATTCTTAATTCCTTTGGTTGTCTCTGAAGTTGACCAGTTATCAACCATTAATATTCAGGACGTTGTGGCTTACCTGAACAGTGCGGTCATTCAGATAAAAACCAACTTTCCGCAAATCGCCCCAAATATTCCAAGTGGTGGAAACCTTGAAAGCTACCTTACTGCACAGCTTAGAGGTTTGCTTAATGTGGGACAAGTCAGCGATCTTTTCGGGTCAGTGGCGACAGTAGTAGGGAATTTCTTTATGATGGTTTTCTCTGTATCTTTTGTGTTGTATTTTTTCCTCAAGGAAGAGGACCTGTTTCGGAATTGGATCCTCGTGCTGGCTCCTGAAAAAATAGAATCAAGGGTTTTGGTTGTTATGGACAAAATTGGGTTTTTATTAAAAAGGTATCTGGTTGGTATTTTACAGCAGATTTCTGCGGTAATGGTTTTGTCCGTCCTGGGATTTACAATCGTTGGATTGGGATTTAGCCATGCCGTTGTCGTTGGGGTATTTGCAGGATTGATCAATGTCATCCCCTATATTGGCCCGTGGATTGGGGCTTTGTTTGGTCTTGCTGTTGCTGTGGCAAATAACCTTAACTCCAGTTTTACGGACGTGACCCTTCCCCTAATGTTCTGGATTGTTATTGTGGTAATGGTTGTCCAGTTTATCGACAATATGATTTTTCAGACCATTATCTATTCGAACAGTATCAAAGCGCATCCGCTCGAAATCTTTTTCGTGACTTTAATGGCTGGAGGAATAGCCGGTATTCCTGGAATGATCCTGGCAATTCCGGTTTATACTGTTCTGCGGGTGATTGCCGGGGAGTTCCTTTCTGAATTTAGGATTGTCCAACGTTTGACTCCGAAAGAGTTTGAATAAGCACAAAAGCATCTAACTGTTTTTTTTGTAATTTTGCACCTCACAAAATAGGAATTGTAATGTTATCGCGCATCAAAGAATTACAGCAGGAGATCGAAGAAATAGTTGCCCGTTCGGTAGAGGAAGCAGAAGAAATCCGCATCAAATACCTGAGTAAGAAGGGTGAAATCTCCAAATTATTCGAGGAGTTCAGGAACGTTTCCGCCGATCAGAAAAAAGAGATCGGTCAGGCTGTGAATACCTTGAAAGAGTTTGCATTAGAAAAAATCAACCTTTTGAAAGAAGGATTACAGGAACAGAAATCAAGTGGTTCGGGCATCGACCTTTCCCTTCCGGGTGAACCGATGAAATTGGGAACCCGCCACCCTATTTCAATTGTGAAGAATGAAATACTGGATATTTTCAAAAGATTGGGATTTGTTGTGTCTGAAGGTCCTGAAATTGAAGATGATTGGCATGTATTCAGTGCCCTGAATTTTCCTGAAGAACATCCGGCCCGCGATATGCAGGACACTTTCTTTATCCAAAGAAATCCTGATGTACTTTTAAGAACCCACACATCCTCAGTACAGGTCCACGATATGGAGACCTTGAAACCGCCGATCCGTACGGTTACGCCGGGTCGTGTTTTCAGGAATGAGGCAATTTCGTATCGGGCCCATTGCATGTTCCATCAGATCGAAGGTTTATATATTGATGAAAATGTGTCGTTTGCCGACCTTAAGCAAACTTTGCTGCAATATGCCAAAGAACTTTTTGGCGAAAATGCAGAGATCAGGATGAGACCATCGTATTTCCCGTTTACAGAACCTTCGGCAGAAGTCGATGTCTCGTGTTCTATCTGTGGCGGAAAAGGTTGCAATGTTTGCAAATATACAGGCTGGCTCGAAATCTTGGGTTGTGGCATGGTCGATCCCAATGTTCTTGAAGCCTCAGGTATTGACAGTAAAAAATATACAGGTTTCGCCTTCGGAATGGGAATCGAACGGATTGCGATGTTAAAATTTGGCATCAACGATTTAAGGCTCTATTTCGAGAACGATGTCAGGTTTCTTCAACAGTTTGAATCTGCCAATTAATTAATAATCAATTAATAACAACATATGAGGATCATAAGGCTCTTATTTTTAATCATTTGGGCCCTGATCTTCATTTCAGAAGCCTCAGCCCAAAATAAGTCGTGGGTGATTCCTTCACCGGATAAAAAGATCAACTTCAAGGTTTTTGAGAAAGCTGACCGGTTGTATTATCAGGTTGGTTTTCCAGATACGTTAATTATATGTGAATCACCGCTGGGAATCGCCAGGAGCGATGAACAATTCATCGAAAAGCTGTCATTTATTTCCGCTTCCAAACCCCGGCATATTTCAGAAAATTATACGATGCAGGTTGGCAAACAGTTGAAATGCACCTATCAAGCCAACGAACTCATCCTTTCCTTCGAAAATGACCACAAAGCAAAAGTAGATTTGTTGTTACGTGCAAGCAATGAAGGAATTGCATTTCGTTACCGTTTTCCTGAAACTGGCACTGGAGGTTACGAAGTTACCAAAGAGGTTTCCGGCTTTAACATGTCCAAAAGCTTAAGAACCTGGATTCAGCCTTACGATAGTATTACAAGATATTCGCCTGGTTATGAACGCTATTACACGAATGGATCACCTGTTGGTGAGACTTCACCTGAATATGGTGGATGGTGCCTGGGGGCATTGTTTCAGGCATCAAACGGATGGGTATTATTGACCGAAGCCGATCTTGACGGCACTTATTGCGGTTCGCGGCTCCATCAAAATGCTTCAGGTGGCGTCTATTCGATCAGTTATCCCGATTATACCGAAGCCATGAAGATCGGTAACAACAATCCTGAAAGTAGCAGTGTTCCATGGATGACTCCCTGGCGGGTGGCAATTATTGGCAAAGATGCTGCTTTTATCGCTACATCGACAATGGTCAACGGCCTAAGCAAATCCTCGAAAATTACCGATGTTTCATGGATCAAACCCGGTTTGGCCTATTGGAGCTGGTGGGCCGATCCGGCAAGTCCCAAAGTTTATAAAAGTATGCTTCCCTATATCGATCTGGCGGCAGAGTGGGGAATCCCCTATTTCCTGGTCGATGCGAACTGGACAAAAATGGAAGGGGGAAATATCGAACAATTGATTGCCTATGCCAAACAAAAAGGGGTTGGGATCTGGATGTGGTACAACTCCGGTGGCCCGCACAATACTGTTTTGGGAGCCCCGAGAAACAGAATGTGGGATTCTGATCAGCGTCGGAAAGAATTCGAAAAACTCAAGAAATGGGGCGTAAAAGGGGTTAAAGTTGATTTTTTCCAGAGCGACAAACAACATATCATTCAGCAGTATATGGATATTTTACAGGATGCTGCCGACTTTCAGGTGATGGTCAACTTTCATGGCTGCACCCTTCCCAGAGGATGGCAACGCACCTGGCCCAACCTGATTTCGATGGAAGCCATCGCCGGCGAAGAGTGTTATATGTTCCGCGAATCCTATCCCGAAGCGGCTGTCTGGCACAATACGATCCAACCCTTTACTAGAAATGCACTTGGCTCAATGGATTACACCCCTTTCGGGCTGACTGAAAAAATCAACAAACATCTCACGACTTACGCCTATGAACTTGCACTTACAGTTGTTTTCGAATCGGGTATTGTTCATCTTATTGATTTTCCTAATGTTTATAAAGCATTGCCTGATTATGTGCAAGCATTTGTGAAACAACTGCCTACGGTTTGGGACGAGACAAAGATGGTTTATGGTTATCCCGGAAGGGACGTGGTGATGGCAAGGCGTTCAGGCGACAAATGGTTTATTGGAGGGATCAACGGCGAGAAAAAAAACAAGGAAATTAATCTGAACTTTGATTTTCTAAAGTCAGGTAGAAACTATACTGCTAAGTTGATCACAGATGGTGATAATGATAAGTCATTCAATTACAAAGAAATATATGTGAAGAAGAGCGACAAATTACCGGTAATGATGTTGCCCTGCGGAGGATTTACTATCGTAATGAAGGAATGAAGGAAGCTGCATTTCTCTTGAATTTGAGTTCACTATTAATGAGAATATATTTACAATTGTAATGTATTGTAAATTAAGATATTGCTTCAAATCCCCCCTGCCCCCCTTTAGGAAAGCATAGCCGTAAGGCTAATATCTATATAGTATTGAAATACAGCACTATATG
>JBAXWR010000002.1:0-81125 GCA_037128295.1 Mariniphaga sp. | reverse complement strand
GATGTAATTTTCGCGTTTATCGACAGGACGATAAATCATATCCCCGAAAACCCTTTTTTCACTGTTTACTTTGTCGCGGCCGTACGAACGAACCAATTCATAGTAACTTCTGTCCTGCATGTTCAGCGCAACTGTATCACCTTCTGGAAAATTGAAAACCACAACATCGTCATTCTTGACTTTTCCGAAACCTGCAATCCTGCGGTAAGGGTCGTGGATCAGCGTAGAGAATGATTTTATGGTTGTTGAAAAAGGCATTGTATGATGGACAAACGGAAAAGAAATCGGTGTGTTCGGCATTTTTGGCCCATAAGCAGTTTTACTCACAAAGAGGTAATCACCAACCATCATCGATTTTTCCATGGAGGAAGTAGGGATGGTGTAAGCCTCGATAAAAAACATGCGGATAAAAGTAGCGGCAATAACGGCGAAAATGATGGCATCAACCCATTCTACCAACTTGGTTTGTTTACCATCCGGTGGGTTTTTTTTCTTCCAGAATGACCAATGAACTTTTTCAGTAACATAAATGTCAAAAATAATGGCTAAGCCAATCAACCACCAGTAATTATTCAACCAGATTACCCAAAGCAGGTAAAATCCACCAACAAGTCCAAACTTAAACCACTTGCTTTCCAATAACTTGTTCATCTTTATTGTATTAATATATTTATTTATAATTTTAAAAGATCAGCCATCGACAAAACACCTTTACGTCCTACACAAAATTCGGCGGCAAATACAGCTCCTAAAGCTAATCCTTTCCGGTTATAGGCACTGTGGGTCATTTCGATGTAATCAACTTCCGAATTGTATTTTACAGTATGGATTCCAGGTACCAGTCCTTCCCGTATTGGCTTAATATATAGTTCATTATCTGTTAATGGTTCCTGAATGGTCCAGTTTGTCTTGCTTTTAGTGAGGGCGAGAATATCTTCGGCGAGGGTGATTGCGGTTCCGCTTGGGGCATCCAACTTTTGGGTGTGATGAACCTCTGTCATGGCTACATCATATTGCGGGAAATCTCTCATAATCCGGGCAAGGTGTTTGTTCAGTTCAAAGAAAATATTCATCCCCAGACTAAAATTGGATGCATAAAAGAAACATCCGTTTTGGGCAGAACATGCTTGTTCAACGACTGCTTTTTGTTCAAGCCAACCTGTGCTACCGCTGACAACAGGAACTCCGGCTGCAAAACACTTTAAATAATTGGGAACAGCAGTGGCAGGTGATGTAAACTCTATGGCAACATCAGCTCCGGAGAGGTTTTCCTTATTTAAATCTTCCTGATTATCAATGTCTATGGTTAAAACGATCGTATGTCCGCGGCTAACCGCAACCTGTTCAATCTCTTTCCCCATTTTTCCGTAACCAATCAACGCAATCTTCATAATTCTGTTTTCTGTTCTTAGTAACTGTTTTTAAAAAAGAATTACAAAGATAAGATTAATGCTTAAATTGAATTGGATTAATTATTGACCACAAACTGTTGAATACGACATACATTACCAGAACTTTCCAGGTTTTTATTTTTTGAAATCTGCAATAATAACTGATGTTTCCCCTCTTTTAGTTCATCCTCAAGCATAATGATCCACGGGAGGTGGAGTTGTTTGCTCCATTGTGTGAATTGATCAACAGTCTTAAAGGGACCACCATCAACACTGTATTCCAATATACCCGCATCTGGCCCAGATGTGATCAGAAGGCCGATTGCTTTACCTGAAAAATTGAGTTTTAAACTTGCATCGGGTTCAGATGCTTCAAGTACGGGTACATCTACAAACCCTTGTCTGGTTGAGACCTTGTCAGTTGGTTTCCAGTTTTTGTTCAAGGTCCATCCAGAACCTGTCTTTGCAGTTTTGATGGATAAAAAATGGCCGTTGATATAGGAATAAGGATCTAATGTCTTATTTGGTAATGTTTTAATTTTTAATTCGTTATTCGACGAATCTTTCCATTCCGTTTCAAAGAAATGTTTGATTGTCCTGAAATAGATGGAGTGGCCGAAAGGGGAGGGGTGGAGGTTCTTGAAATCATCACGCCAAGTGAATTCATTGTTAAGAATTCTATCGTTTACCTCTTTGGCGAGGTTGATGGAAGGGACATTGTAATAAGCAGCAACTTTCTCGTGCGACTGGATCACTTCGGGTACCTTTCCATTGTTGTAATCCGACATTTTATCCTGATCGACAAAATGCAACAAAACTACATTCATCAATGGATTTGATTTAAGTGCTTGATAGACTATACCTTCCATTCCCCTGATCTGATGGATCGCATTGAAACCATTTGTTGCATCATTTACTGCGGCCTCTTCGAACAGCAAGTCAACCGTTCCATTCTTTAGTACATCGCGCGAAAACCGCATTGCACCAGGGGTTGATCCCGTCGAGGAGATGCCAGCATTGATAAAATCGAATTCTGTATTCGGGAAACGTTGTTTCAGGTAATCGCAAACCAATTCCCGCCAGGCACCACCAAAAGTAATCGATCCCCCAAGAAAGGCAACCCTTCCTTTTTTGCTTGTTTCGAATTTGATCCGACAATTATTGAAATTGCCGCGAAAATTAATCGACATCTTCGATTCGACAGGCAATTCCTGATCCATCAGTACAGGGGCAGTATGTGATAGTATAAACCTTACAATTGGCGCAGGATCTTTCAGGCTATGAGGATGATGGCCTATTCCCTCCTTCACAATGATTTTGATATCTCCACCTGCTTTTTTATAAGCCTTTTCCAAAACGTAGGTATTCTCTTCAATCGGGACAACTTCATCTACCGCACCACAAACATGCAAAGCCGGCACACCTGCTTCTGCAAGTTTTACAGCATTGTAAATAGGCATACCCTTAAAATCTTTCATGCTCTCTTCTGTTTGTTGATAGGCAGAAAGGTGCAGCTTCCAGTCTGTAGGTGAACCAGGCCCTTTACCTTTTCCACCGGGCCAGCTCCTCATGTCGCAAACTGGTGCATCGGCATAGATACAGGCAACTTTTGATACATTTTCCGAGCCCCAGTTGTAAATGTACAATCCGCCCCTGCTAAATCCTTCAAGTACCGTCTTAGGGTTAAGGGCGTATTCCTTAAGCAGATAGTCATAAAAATGGTTCCACAATTTTACAGCATCCGGACTTCCGCACAAATCAGGCGCATCCACATAGACAACATGAAACCCTTTTTCGAGCAATGCAATTTCGGTTTGAGGTTCATGTCCCCAGAATCGGGCCCGCCAGATCCAATGTTTCCCCGGTTCTGCTTTCTTCGGAAACACAATTTTCGCATCATGCCCTTCGAATTTAAAATCAAGACCTTTAAACCCATGATAATCCATTTCCTGGGCACTACCAAGATATAAGGTTGAAATACCAATTGAAATAAATAGAAATATCTTTCTAAATATTTGATTATTAATAATATACATATAAATTTATATTTTAAGGTTGTCGAATTTCTATATTCCTGTTTATTTCTATCTATTTCTATTCATTTCCAGATACTTCAATCCATTTCCACCCATTTCCATATATTTCTAAATATTTCTAAATATTTCTATTTATTTCCTTATATTTCAATTTCTTCCTACTTAAACAACTTATCCAATCCAAATTTCTTCACCGCATCCTGAATTGCCGAACCTGCTTTCTTTTTAAATTCTGTTTCGACTAATTTTTTGGCTTCGGTGAGATCGACTTTTACATCTGGCTTGTCAATCGGTCCGGCAAGGTTGATCCCGATTGGGTATTTGGCAATATTTTCGGCACCCGGCACCATCCCGATATATTGGGTCACCTCCTGGCTAAGATCGTCCTTATTCACTTTAAAATCAATTCTGTAGTCCAAAACCTTTGAAACAGATTGTCTTCCGCCGATCGTGACATCCTGCCCGGCAACTTTGGTATTGAATGGAGCAATCTCCAAACCACCATCCACCAATTTGAAGTTTGTGGCGAAATCGTTCACTTTCACTTGTTTGAACATATCTTTCCTGAAATACTTCCCAATCTCATTAAACAATCCTGCTCCAACCAGTTCGATGTTTTTGGCTGTAAGCATTCCTCCACCATTAACGGTTTGAAATTGGGGAGAATAGTCGTCGTTCAATTTTCCGCTTAACGAAAGACCCGTGTTGAATGCTCCTGTACTTTCTTTTGTAACCGGAAGGTATTGCCTCACTGTACTAAGTGATTGATAGGCAGTTGGCAAATCAAAGTCCTTTATATCCATTTTGAAGTCATAAATAGGTTTCTCACCCTTTGGTGTTGTATAAGCTCCTGAAATAAGCATTTTCCCACTCAACATATTCATATTCAATCCGTCAAGTATTATCTTCCGATCCCTGACCAACACTTTCCCTTGAATCCCTGAAATTGTCATTTTCTCGTAAAGGGCTTTGCTTACAGATGATTGGATAATAATATTGACATTTTCAGGTATTTCAAAAGGTTTGCCAGCAGCCAATGTTGTGTCCTTTGGCGCAGGTTTGGGAATTAATTGATTGATATTTATATAGTTGGAATTTAAACTAATATTTCCATCCAGAATCCCTTTATTCAGAAAATAGGCCCAGTAACTGCTAATCGTACCATTCAGGTTAAAATCGCTTTCACCCATGGTGGCTGTCATGTTGTTTAATGTGATGGATTTTGGATTTAACTTTATTTCGGCAGACTTGATTTGCATTTTTTGGGGCATGCTTATTGAGGAGAATTCAAAATCTTTTAACGAAACGGCACCATCTGTTCTGAAATTTTCGTATTGCCCTTTTTCAATGGAGGAATAGAAACCGCCAAAATCGACAGAGGCATCTATAATGCCCTTTAAATCAATCGAATCCATTGGTAATGCCTGTTTTAATGTTGCAAAATCGATCCTCCCTTTTAGATTTCCTTTTAATGATGGGTCGCTTACTGGCGTTGCAACGTGCAACGTGGCCTGCAACGGATTTCCGGCTATTGATGCCCCAAATTTTTCAATATCTATTTTTACAAGATCCAGATCTCCTTGTGGTTTTAAAATATTTGCAACAATTTCAATTTTTTCAAATTCTTTGGGAAGGTTTGGATATTTTAGCCATCCACCCACAATTTTTAGGTCGAGGCCAAAACCGGGATAGGTGGTGTCGGAGTAAGTTCCTTTTACAAATCCATTGAAAGAGAGTTCCCCTTTTGTTTCAACCCCCTTAAGGTAACTTTGATATTGGGCCGGAATAAAGCCAAGCAAATCTCCAAAAGACGAGGTCGGTGATTTAAACGTCACATCAAAATTATAATCCTTTTCTCCCATGATGAAAGTCCCGTTGGCTTCGAGCGGTAATTTATTGATTAATAGTTTGTTCTGTAAAAAGGTGAACGACATTTTATTAAAATCGGACTGCAAGGCACCCTTGATTTCCAGTTTAAGATTGGAAACATAACGGGAACCACCATATTCAAATGCGATACTGTCGGCCTGCCCAGAAATATCAAGTTTACTGTCGCTACCCTTCATGGCACCCGAAAGATCAAATGTCCCATTTTTCAGGACAATCGACATTGGCGACGCCTCGTTATTAAATGAAAAACCGGCATTTCTGACCTCAATTTTTTCAAGATCAATTTCTGATTTACTATCTGTGCTATCCGGATTTTTGGCTAATGAATCAATTTTTGCAATATTCCAGTTCGATTTTCCGGTTTTATTGACCAACAGGTTAATAACTGGTTTTTCGAGTTGAATTGAACTGATTTTTAATCCATCATTTTTCCATAAACTCGAAAGGTTAACTGATGTCGAAAGAGTTTCTACTCTCAGTAACCTGATGTTATTGAATTCGTTGATCCCGGTAATGGAGAAGTTTTTTATTGAAATGCTTAATCTTGGGAAGCTTTTGAAAAGGGACAACTTAACCTCATTAAAATCGACTTTGGCGTTCACTGAACTGTTGGCAGTGTCTTTAACCTTTTGAATGATTTTTCCCTCAAATATTAGCGGCAGGACGCCCATAATACCGATCAGAAGGCCGATTACACTTGCGGCGATTATTAATTTCTTTTTCATATTGTATTGAATATTAATTTAATAGTGATGTAGATTTTAAAGCAGCTGGCTACTGGCAACTAGCGGTGGGCTGGATTAAGATTCCTTTTTCAATAGCAACAGCCTTAACATGTTCAACCCTGTCTGGCTTGCACGGATAATTGTCCTTTCCCGGTTATCGCCAAAGTTATAGACTTTTGATACAACCAATCCGGCTCCTGCCACTGCGATCCAGACTGTACCTACTGGTTTTTCGGGAGTTCCGCCATCTGGTCCTGCAATGCCCGAAGTAGCAATTGCAAAATCAGTGTTAAAAAGTCGGTTTGCTGAAAAAGCCATCGCTTCCACAACCTCTTTGCTGACGGCTCCCCGCTTCGCGATGATTTCAGGATCGATCCCCAATATTTTTGATTTTATTTCATTGGAATAGGCAACAATACCACCCTTGAAATAGGCGGAACTGCCCGGATTGGAAGTGAAAAAATGGGAAATATTCCCTCCAGTGCAACTTTCGGCAACTGAAACTGTCATATTCCTAATATTGAGCATTTTACCAAGATTTCCGGCCAATGATTCTTCCTCAAAACCATAAATATAATCCGGAATTATTTTTGCTAGTTTCTCAATTTCCACTTCGATCAATTTTGTCAGATAGGCTTTATCTTTACCCCGGGCAGAAAGTCGCAATTTCATACTTTGCGGACTTGGAAGATAGGCTAACCGGATACTTTCTGGCAGGTTATCTTCCCATTCGGCAATCCGTTCGGCGAGCATCGATTCAGGCAAGCCCTGTATCAATACTGTGCGGTGAGTAATTGTTAGCGTATTGAATATCTTTTGAATCCTGGGAAGTACTTCAGCCTCCATGAGGTATTTCATTTCGAATGGGACGCCTGGCATAAAAACGAATACAGTCCCTTCATGGTCGAACCAAAGTCCGGGTGCTGTACCTTGTTTGTTCGTCAGCACTGTGGCGGTTGCAGGGACAAGAGCCTGTTCCCTGTTAAGGTTGTTCATGACCACACCTCGGGGCGTGAGTAACTGGATGATATTTTCCAATACCTCTTTATTTTCAGTAAGTTGAGTCTTAAAAAAAGTACACAATGCCGATTTAGTCCTGTCGTCCTTTGTTGGGCCGAGGCCACCTGTAACCAAAACAATAGACGCTTTTTTCCCTGATTCTCCCAAAGTTGCCAAAATGTGTTCGGGTTGGTCCGATATGCTGGTAATCTCCCTGATGTTGATCCCTTCGTCATTCAGTTTTTTTGCCATCCATGCCGAGTTGGTATCGACAATCTGACCGATAAGAATCTCGTCACCTATAGTGATTAAATCTGCTTCCATGTTATATTTCAACTATATTTCTATTCATTTCTATATTTTTTCCTTTGCCGGAATATCCCTGATCTATTAATCTGTAAAAATATACAAGTTTTAGTTATAGCTCACTTTTAAACTATATTTTTGATTGATGATCAAACTTCCTTTCTGAAGGAAAGGATATGAAGATAATAAAATTGAAATAACTTGAAATAAGAGAAATATATTGTAATTTAAAACCGAAAATTTGTTACCAAAAAATGAAACATTTTATCGATCTTGCAAATTGGGAAAGAAGGGAGCATTTTGAATTCTTTTCGAAGTTCAGCGATCCGTTCTGGGGGCTTACCTTTAATGTTGACTGTACAAGGGCTTATCAGACAGCAAAAAAAGAAAACCATTCCTTTTATCTTTGGTATTTGTTCCAGTCCTTAAAAGCAATAAACCAATGTCCCGCCTTTAAAATAAGGATCGAAGATGGACGACCGGTTATTTACGACCGGATCGATGCTTCAGCAACTGTTGACAGGCCTGATGGTACTTTCGGGTTTTCAAACATCGTTTATGACGATGATTTTGTTGTTTTTCAACAGAATGCTAAAACCGAGATTGCACGAGTACGGGCTGGCACCGGTATAAACCCTGGTGTAGCAGGTCTAAATGTAATCCATTATTCTGCAGTCCCATGGATTAGTTTTACAGCTTTGAGCCATGCGCATCATTCGGGTTATTCTGATAGTGTCCCTAAAATTTCTTTTGGCAAGACTTTTATGTTTGGCAATCAAATGCTTATGCCCGTATCTGTCCACGCCCATCACGCCTTGGTTGATGGTTCACATGCCGGACATTTTAAAGAACTTTTTCAGGAATTGTTGTAAAAAAATTTAACTTTGTCAGGGCTTATTTTGTTATTTTCGCACAAAGAAGATTTCGATGAATCAGATTTTTACAATTTATTCCATACTCTTCCTCGCTACTGCATTAGTTTCCTTTTTCGGTGCTATACTTGCATGGCAGCGAAGAGCGATAAAAGGTGCTAAAGAACTGGCAATGTTGCTATTTGCTGCCGGTATATGGGCATTCTGGATTATCTTTGAGACTTCTGCCACTACGGTAACAGATAAGATCTTCTATGCAAAATTCGGCTATTTTGGGGCTGTTTCTACCCCAGTGTTTTACTTGATTTTTGTGCTCAGGTTTGTAGGAAAGGATAAATATCTAACATTAAAGAATAAGATAATCCTTTTTTTAATACCGCTTATTACTTTAGTCATTGCCTTTACGAATGAATTCCATCACCTTTTATGGTCGGGCTTTTCAACAATTTCGGCAGAAACAAACCTGATGGAGTACTACCATGGCATTTGGTTCTGGATTGGTTACTTCGGATTTAATTACACACTCTCAATTCTGTCAACGATATATCTTATCCGGTTTATCATGGTACAAACGCGGACATTTAGTTCTCAGGGTTGGATTGTTTTAGCTGCAAGTCTTATTCCATGGTCAGCAAGTGTACTCTATTTGTCGGGTAAAAACCCGGTGGCTGGCCTCGATTTGGTACCGGTGAGCACGATTCTAAGCGGCCTTCTTTTTACTTACGCAATTCTATATATTAATTTTCTAGACATTATCCCCGTTGCGCGACAAACACTTGTCGAGACGTTAACTGATGGTATTCTGGTATTGGATCGTCAAAACAGGATTCAGGATATTAATGAGGCAGCGATCCATTTTCTTGGGATACGTGACCGTAATATTATCGGTTACCCGATTGAATCAGCAGGTGCTTCGGTAACCCAACTCCTTTTAGCGGTTTTGGATTCCATCGCTGACCAGAATATAGAAATCGGCGCAAGTGGTTCGGTCAAAACCTACAGTGTTGGTAAAAAGGAGATAAAAAATCAGCAGGACAGCCGTCTCGTTTTAATTAGGGACATTACCAGTTTAATTGATCAGCAAAGGGAAATTCAGGAAAGTAACAAACGGTACCGTCTCTTGTCGGATCGGTTCAGGCTGATGTCGGATAATATGTCGGATATGTTATGGGCGAAAGATCTGGAGAAAAAATTCATATTTATCAACAAAGCGGCGTGCGAGAACCTGTTGCTTGCATTAAATACAGATGAGCCAATTGGAAAGGATCATCTGTTTTTTGCAGATCGCGCCCGTCAGGAGTATCCTGAAAACCCCAATTGGTACAATTTTGGCGAGCAGTGCCAGAATTCGGACGAAGTGGTCATGAGTTCGGGTAAGGCTGAACGTTTTGAAGAGTATGGAAATGTAAATGGCAATTTTTTGTTCCTTGATGTTCGAAAAGCACCGATTTTCGACGAAACCGGCTTAATGATAGGAGTTGTTGGAAGTGCCCGGGACGTGACTCTCCAGAAAAAAACGGAAGCCGATGTTATCGAAAGGGATATATTGCTCGGTGCGGTTGCAAAGGCGACGGCATTGCTGGTTCAAGGTGAAGACCTGGACGATAGCATAAAGGGAGCCCTTGAAATAGTTGGAAAAGCTACTTTGGTAAACCGTGTATATATTTTTCAAAACCATTTGGATCAGCCTTATCAATTGCCAATGATGAGTCAGCGATATGAATGGACCGATGGTTCGGTCAAGGAGGAAATTGGTAATCCTGAACTTCAAAGCCTTCCTTATGAGATTGCTTTTCCCCGCTGGTATGAAGTACTAACTAAAGGGGAAGTGATTGTTGGCAATATTCGCAATTTTCCGGAAGGGGAGAGATTGGTGCTTGAAAGCCAGGGAATTGTGTCCATTCTTGTAACACCTGTTTTTATAGCCAATACTTTCTGGGGATATGTCGGGTTCGACGATTGTAAAAAAGAGAGGATTTGGACATCAACAGAAGAGAGGCTTTTGAGTGCTGCCGCTAATACTTTTGGTGCAGCATACAGTCAGAAAAAAAATAAGGATGAGCTGGTGGTGGCAAAACAGAAGGCCGAAGAGAGCGATCGTCTGAAATCAGCTTTTCTGGCTACCATGAACCACGAGTTAAGGACACCCCTTAACCATATTCTCGGTTTTAGCGAGTTGATCCTTTCAGGAGCCATGCCCGACGACAATATTGCATTTGCCTCAAATATAAACCATAGTGGTAAGGAGCTTCTTGCAATTGTGGAAGATGTATTTGATCTTGCCCTTGCAGAACATTCAAATATCAAATTAAGGTTGCAGACTTTCAGGTTGATGGATCAGTTCATGGAGAACAAATCGATATTCGATCAGATTTTCCAGACTTCGGGGAAATCAGAACAAATAAATTTAGTTTATAAACCTGATGCCCAACTGCTTTCATGGTATTTGACAACAGATCGTAGTAAAGTAAACCAAATCCTGATCAATTTATTTAAAAATGCCATAAAATTTACAAACACAGGTTTGATCGAATATGGCTTTAATAGTCATAAAAAAGGTTCACTGACATTTTTTATCCGGGATACCGGAATAGGAATACCTAAGGAGAAGCAATCTCTGATTTTCGATTTTTTTCGGCAAGGTGACGATTCCCCTACCCGTGTATATGGTGGTATTGGGATTGGGCTATCTATTGCTTCAAAAATTTCAAAAATCCTTAATGGGCAACTTAGTGTGGTTTCTGAACCTGAAAAAGGTAGTATATTTTCTTTAACAATCCCCGTTGAGTTGACTGATGTTGTTGGTTAAGCGCACATTAGTATCGAACTACGACCTGGATAAAGGATGATCCATGACTGACATGGATACTTAATCGGATAATAAAAAATATAAGGAATGAAAAAAATTCTGGCCATCGACGATATAGAAGATAATCTGGTCGTATTGAAAGCTTTAATTCATGAAGCTTTTCCGACTATTGAATTTTATAGTGCCCTCTCGGGAATGGATGGAATTGACCTGTGTCAATTCGAAAAACCCGATATCGTTTTATTGGATATCCTCATGCCCGTAATGGATGGTTTTGAAGTTTGTAAAGTGCTGAAAAGCAATGATACCCTAAAACATATTCCGGTTGTGATGATTACTGCGGCAGGAAATAGCAGGGAGTTAAGAATTAAAGCACTGGAGTCCGGAGCAGATGCTTTTCTTGCCAAACCTATTGATCTGCCTGAGATTATTGCCCAAATCAGGGCAATGTTGAGGATAAAAGAAGCAGAAGACCAAAAAATTATTGAAAAACAGCAACTGGAAGATATGGTCAGGCAGCGTACTGATGCATTGGAAAAGGAACTTGAACAACGCAAAAAAGCAGAGCAGAAACTTCAGTTCGCCTTTGATGAATTGGACAAAGTTTTTTTTAGGGATGTTATTGAGCGGAATAAAGTTGAAGAGTCTATCAGAAAAGCCGAAAAGTATTATCGATCTTTGATTGAAAGAGCAACCGACGGAATTGTCCTTGTCGGAATTGATAACCTGATAACTTATGCAAGTCCGGCAGCTAAAAGAATGTTTGGTTATGATAAGGACACAGATAATTTTCCCGACCCTGTTGCTTCCACTCATCCTGATGATCTTCCGACAGTTCTGGATTTATTGCAAAAAGTCGTTCTTGATCCATCGTATGTACCAATTTTGGAATACCGGTTCAAAAGAAACAATGGGGAGTGGCTTTGGGTAGAAAGTACGTACAGCAACTTACTTTCAGAATCAGGAATTGAGGCTATTGTTATTAATTTCAGGGATATATCAGAAAGGAAAAGAGCTGAGGATATTCTTAGGGAAAATGAGAAGCGTTTTCGTGTGATATTTGAAAATGTCCCCATCGGGATGTTTCAGTCATCGGTCGAAGGCAAGCTTATCTTTGTTAACCCTGCCTTTGCCGACATGTTTGGTTATGAATCCCCCGAAGAGTGCCTGGAGATTGTAAATAAATCTTCCGTTGCTGATGTATTATATAATGAGCCTGAACGCAGGCCTTTTTATTTGGACAAGATCGAGCTTTCGGAAAACAAATGGGAGATATTTGAAAATCGTTACCATCGCAAGGATGGGAGTATTTTCGATGGGGTCCTGTCGTTTGGCAAACGACAAGAAACAATATCAGGGGACCTATACCTATATGGGTTTGTACAGGACATCACCCATCAGACTAAAATCGAAGAAACACAGCAATTTCTGAACAGTGCAGGTTGGGCAAATTCAGAAGAAGATTTCTTTCAGTCGTTATCGCGGTTTTTAACCCGAGCTTTGGGAATGGACAATGTGTGCATCAATCTTTTATCGCCTGATAATCTTGAATTTCAAACGATTGTTAATTTTGCAGACAATGTTTTTTTGGAGAATATGTGCTATAAGGCATCTGGCACTCCTTGTGGGGAAGTTGTTGGAAAATCTGTTGTATGTTATGAAAAGGAGATAGCCACTTTATTTCCAAATGATCCTTACCTCTTGGAGATTCATGCCCAAAGTTATGCTGGGGCAACCTTATGGAGTTCAACCGGCAAACCATTAGGAATCATTGCTTTAATGGGCAAACAACCAATCGAAAATGTCTCTATGGTCGAATCGGTGCTTAATCTGGTATCCCTAAGAGCAGCAGGTGAACTCGAACGACGGGAAGCAGAGATGGCTCTCTTGAAAAGTAGGATGGCCTTTCAGAATTATTTTGAGAATTGTTCTGTTGGGATGAGTGTGACCCTTCCCGATAAAAAATGGCTCGAAGTCAATCAGAGCCTATGCCAGATGCTGGGTTACTCCAAAGAGGAACTCCTTCAGCTTACCTGGGTACGGGTAACCCATCCGGATGATGTCGATAGAAATATGGCTCTTTTTAATGAAATGGTAACAGGCAGTTTGAATGGATATGAATTGGACAAGCGTTTTGTACGAAAAGACGGGTCAATTTTATACAGTAATCTTTCTGTCGTTTGCGAACGCAACCCCGACGGATCGGTCAATCACCTTCTTTCCTCTTATGTTGATGTAACTGCCCGTCGTTTGGCTGAAGAAGAAATAAAACGTGAAAGGACATTGCTAAGGACTTTAATTGACAATTTGCCAAATACGGTTTATGTAAAAGACATTGAAGCAAGGAAGATTGTTGCCAATAAGTCGGATCTTGCCCATATGGGACGTACCTCCGAATTTGAAGTTTTTGGAAAAACTGACCTAGAATTATTTCCAGGAGAAGATGGTATTCGTGGGTTTCAGGAGGATTTGACTGTTATTCAGACTGGAACACAACTAATAAATCAGCAAAGTACATTATACGATTCAAGGGGAGTGCAGCACTGGCAGTTAAACTCCAAATTCCCATTGTATGATGAGAACCGAATTGTTCAGGGGTTGGTGGGTATTGGTTATGATATAACCGAACGAAAGTTGATAGAAGATGCTTTAAAATCGAGCGAGGAGCTTTACCGCAACCTGGTTGAAAGAATGCCTGATGGTGTTTATAAATCGACGCCTGCCGGAAAGTTTGTTTCGGTGAATTCGGCGATGGTCAAATTGTTCGGTTACGATAGTAAAGAGGAGCTATTGTTGATTGATATCAAAAATGAACTGTATTTTGAACCGGAAGAAAGGGATAGTGACGTTCTTGATGAAATTGGCCAGGGAATTGAAGTTTATAAATTAAAAAGAAAAGATGGATCTGAAATATGGGTCGAAGACCATGGGTGGTATATCTTTGATGATCAAGGAAATATAGCTTTCCACGAAGGAATATTGCGGGATGTTTCGGAACGCCGCAAGGCAGATGAGAAATTGAGGAGCCTTTCGCGTGCTGTGGAGCAAAATCCGGCAAGTATTATAATTACCGATACTATCGGCCAAATAGAATATGTAAACAAAAATTTTACGCAACAGACAGGATATTCGTATGATGAGGTATTGGGTAAAAACCCGAACTTACTAAAGTCTGGCTTTACCCCTTCCTCCGAATACAATATCTTGTGGCAGACCATCCTTCAAGGTAAGGAATGGCATGGTGAATTTAAAAATAGAAAGAAGAATGGGGAGGAATATTTTGAGGAAGTGACAATTTCTCCGATCAAAGACGAACGTGGTCAGATTTCAAATTTTCTGGCTGTAAAGATGGATATTACAGGACAAAAAAAAGACCAGACATTGATCCGGAAGCTCAGCAAAGCGATCGAGCAAAGTCCTGTATCGACAATTATAACCGATGCCAATGGAAAAATTGAATTTGTAAATACTGCCTTTACTACGTTGACCCAATATTCGTTGGACGAAGTGGTGAATAAACCTCCACGGATTTTCAATGAATCGCATATTTCCGAGAACGATTTTACAACCATGTGGACGAATTTGCTGGAAGGAAAAGTCTGGAAAGGTGAATTTTTAAATCGCAGAAAGGATAGCATTACTTATTGGGAAAATGTAACCATCTCACCACTAACTGATTCATATGGTACGATTTGCAATTATATTCTCATAATGGACGATATTTCAGAGAAAAAGGCGATGTTCAATCAATTGATTGCTGCCAAAAACAATGCAGAAGAGAGCAACCGTCTCAAATCCGCATTCCTGGCCACAATGAACCACGAACTTCGCACTCCTTTGCATCATATCATCGGTTTTAGTGAACTCATTATGTCAGATGTTTCCCCGGAAGAAAATTCCATTTTTGCCCAGGGTATCCATTCTAGTGGTCTGAGCCTTCTTTCAATTATTGAAGATATTTTCGACCTGGCACTTTTCGAACAAGCAAATGTCAGGATCAGAAGCCATACCTTCAGTATCATAGACCATTTCATGGAATGTAAATCCTCTTTTGATAATATTTTAAGGGCTTCATCCAAGCATGAGCAGATACAATTGGTTTTTAAACCCGAAACACACTGGCTATCGGGCTACGTGACAACCGATAGGAGTAAAATCAATCAGGTACTTACAAACCTCTTTAAAAATGCAGTTAAATTTACAGAGAAAGGCACCATTGAATTTGGCTATAAAATAGACGACAAGTCAAATATGATCTTCTTCGTTACCGATACTGGTATTGGCATCCCTAAAGAGAAACAAAGTATCATTTTCGATTTTTTCAGACAAGGCGATGACGATATTAAAAGAGTTCATGGTGGAATTGGGATCGGACTGGCCATTTCTCAAAAAATTGCAAAAATCCTAAACGGGGAATTGACTGTTGTTTCGGAACCGAATATCGGAAGTACTTTCTTTTTGAAGGTTCCGGTTGAACTATCGGATATTTCGCCCGACACAAATAGTTGATTATTAAATAGTTGGAAAATAGTAGGAGGATTGTATAATGAACAATGAGGTAGCAATTGTGTCTGAATTCCTGTACCAGGTTTATGGAATAAACACGAACGGGTATGACGAGTTTTTTTTTAAGAATTGCATTCAAAACCGAATGTTAAAGACTTCGTACCGTTCATTAAAATTATATTGTAATTATCTGAAATCAAACAAAGAAGAATGTGGTTTACTTGTCGCTTCACTGAACAATACTTTTAGTGAGTTTTTTCGGAATACCCTTACTTTTGCATATCTTGAACAAATCGTACTTCCCGGACTTATTGAAAAAAAGAAAAAGGAAAAGCATATGGAAATTCGGATCTGGTCAGCAGCATGTGCCTCCGGGCAGGAACCTTACAGCATTGCGATATTAATCGACGAATTGATCCGGGTTCAGAAAGCTGAACTTTCATGTCATATATTTGCCACCGACATTAACCAATCGGAACTTTCAATTGCAAAGAAAGGAATTTATCCTTTGACAACCTTGGGGAAAGTCAGTACAAACAGGCTGAGAACGTACTTTACTCGGGTTGATCAGGCAGAAAATGAATATCAATGTGAAACCTTTGCAATCACATCTAATTTGTGTCAATATCTTGATTTTTCTGTTTTCGACCTTACCTTAGAGCAGGGTAGCTGCCCACAGGCGAGTATCTACGGAAATTTTGACCTGGTTTTTTGTAATAACATACTGTTTTATTATAAACCGGAATACAGGAAACGTATCCTTGCCAAAATTGGTAATTGCCTGAATTCTGATGCCTTTTTGGTAACCGGAGAGGCTGAGAGAGAAATCGTAAAGGAAAATAATTATCGGGAGGAGTATTTTTCTTCCGGAATATTCAGAAATATAGGGCCAAATGAAATTTAAAGCCATTAAAATAGGTTCCCAACTTCAGATTGGATTTGGGGTGATTGTCTTTCTGATCGTCCTTTTGGGTGTTCTTTCTTTAAGGCAAACAGATAAGATCGCTCAGCAAACAATCGACCTTTACCAGCATCCGCTTCAGGTGCGAATGGCATTGGGGCAATTGAACAATAATATTCTTTCAATGCGTCTTGAGTTCTCCAATTTTCTTCATGCAATTGATGAACAAGCCAAGGAAAAGTCAATTAAAAATATTGAAGCATTCCATAGCAATGCAGAACAACAGTTTGCCATTTTGAACGAAAGATATCTGGGACCAAAACAAGATATCGTCGAAGCTTTAGATGCATTTGAACAATGGTTCATGAAAATGGAAGTTATTAAGGATCAAGTATATAATGTAATAAATAAGGAATCCTTACGTCAGTTGCAGTTAACGGATGATTATAATGGAAAACCTGAATTATTATTAAAATTGATAAATAAGATTGATGATTTTGCGGAAGCAAAAGGCAATGAACTTTTTCAAAATGCAATTAATCTTGATCAAGTACTTAGGAGGCAGATGGTCATGTTCGTTCTGGCGATTTTTGCTTTTTCGTTGTTTATCCTTTTCAACCTTGTCCGAAATATCCGTCGTCCCCTTAAACAAATTTCTGATGCAACCAGAAGTTTTAGGGAGGGCAAGATCCAAACCCGATGCGATTACCTTCAAAAAAATGAATTTGGTGCGCTCTCTAGTGCATTTAACGATCTTGCAGATACAATTGAAACAGAGTTGACCCTGAATAAGCAGTCGTCAAAGCTTGCCGAAATCATGCTGAACGAAAATGAAGCCCACGGTTTTTGCTACCAATTGCTCAATGCATTAATAGAATACACCGGATCTCAATTAGGGGCTGTTTATCTGCTCGATGGCTCAAATACTACTTTTGAAAAATTCGTGGGAATTGGATTGGATGGAGAGGGAATTAAAACTTTTTCAGCAACTCATTTTGAAGGTGAATTTGGCACCGCCCTGGCAACCAAGAAAATTCAATACATCACCTCTATTGCTGAGGATACCCAATTTAAATTTTCGACGGTCTTCGGAAAATTTACACCCCGCGAAATATTGACAATCCCTGTCGTTGTTGGTAACGAGACAGTTGCGGTTATTTCGTTGGCCACGATCAAACTGTTCACATTGAATACTTTGCCTCTGATCAATAAAATTCAGAACATTTTGAGTGCACGTATGGATGGGATGCTTGCATATCAGAAAGTAGTCGCTTTTTCAAAGCAGCTTGGAATTCAAAACAACGAACTGGAGGTTCAGAAGAATGAACTTTCGGTTCATTCAAATGAATTGGCGGAACAAAATATAGAACTGGAAATGCAAAAACGTCAACTTGACGAGGCGAACAAAATGAAAACCAGTTTTTTATCGAGCATGAGCCACGAATTGCGTACCCCTTTAAATTCGGTTATTGCACTTTCAGGGGTTCTTAACCGTCGTCTTGAAGGGAAGATTCCCCTTGAGGAATACAGTTATCTGGAAGTTATCGAACGCAATGGGAAGCAGCTTCTAATGCTGATCAATGATATTCTGGATCTTTCGCGGATCGAAGCCGGTCGTGAAGTTATTGAAATCAATAGGTTTAATATCAGTGAATTAATTCATGAAGTCTTTGAGTCTGTCGAACCTGTAGCCAATCTGAAGAACATCGGGATCAGTTATAAAACCGAAGGTATCCTACCCTTGATCGAAAGTGATTACGATAAAATCCGGCATATCCTTCAGAACCTTGTTTCAAATGCAGTCAAGTTTACCGATGAAGGGAGCGTTGAAATTATTGCTTCGAGATCCGATGATTCTGTCTCAATTTTGGTAAGTGATACTGGTATTGGGATAAGTCCAGGTCTATTGTCACAAATTTTCGATGAATTCACCCAAGCTGATGGCAGCAATAGCCGGAAATATGGGGGTACGGGCCTTGGACTTGCGATTGCAAAAAAATATGCCAATATGTTAGGTGGCGACATTATTGTTGAAAGTGTCCCGAAACAAGGGTCCAGATTCAAACTGTTATTGCCACTTCATTTGGCAGAATTTCATGCAAAATCGCAACCAATGGAACCTGAAATCAGGCGAAATGTGAGCAATTATGTTTCGGATAGGGGTGTTTCCGAAAACAGCAAAAAAACAATTTTGCTTGTGGAGGATAACAATGCCATTATTATTCAAATGAGGGATATTCTTGAATTACAAGGATATCAGATTTTGGAGGCTCATAATGGACAGGAAGCTCTCGAACTGATTTCAATCCAAATCCCTGATGCGATGATCCTTGATTTGATGATGCCAGGTGTTGACGGTTTTGAGGTCCTAAAGCGAATCAGGGAAGAAAAAAGGACAGAATTTCTACCGGTCATTATCCTAACAGCAAAAATAGTTACAAAAGAGGAGCTTGCATTTTTAAAACATAACGGCATCCATCAACTCATCCGAAAAGGGGATATTAATAAGGATCAGTTACTTAAAGAGATCGCTTCTATGTTGTGGGTGGATTCAAAGGTGGAAAAAGCGAATTTTCGGGAGATGGTTAAACCCATCAAATCTTTAGTTCCTACAATATTAGTGGTCGAGGATAATCCAGACAATATGCTGACAATTAAGGCTTTGATCGACAATCGGTGGAATGTCATTGAGGCGGAGGATGGAAAAATGGGCTTTGAAATGGCAATGACCCACCATCCTGAATTGATCTTAATTGACATTGCCTTGCCTGAAATGAATGGAATCGAAGTGCTAAAGCTGATACGAAAGGAACAGGCGATCCGACATACTCCGGTAATCGTAGTCTCTGCCAGTGCAATGAAAGGTGACCAGGAGGGTTTTATTGCCCAAGGTTTCGATGGTTATCTTTCAAAACCAATCGATAGTGAATTATTTGAGAAAATGATCACAAAGTACGTTAAAGACTGAAAGTGACAGTTTTTAACTTTGTAATTTCAGGGAATATGTTACGGAAATCCAAAAAAAGTATTTAAATTTTAAACACATGAAGAAGAAAGAAGCGATACAATCAGGACAGAGAAGAGCTGAATACATAGTTGGTGTTGGAGCATCTGCAGGAGGACTTGAGGCACTACAGGAATTTTTTAAAGCTGTCCCGATTGTTACAGGGATCGGTTTTGTTGTCATCCAGCACCTGTCGCCCGATTACAAAAGTTTAATGGATGAATTATTGGCCAGATATACAAAACTTAGGATATTGAAAGCCTCAGATGGTATGCTGGTCGAGGCTGATACTGTTTATCTGATTCCCCCACGTAACAACCTGTCAATATTTCATGGCAAACTTGTTCTTGAAGATCAGGGTACCAGAAGTGGTATAATCCTTCCGATCGATATATTTTTCAGGTCCTTGGCCCGTGACATTGAAAAGAATGCCATTGGTATCATACTTAGTGGAACAGGTAGCGACGGAACATTGGGTACACGTGCGATAAAAGAAGCTGGTGGAATGGTAATGGCCCAGGATGAGCGTACTGCAAAATTTGATGGGATGCCAAGAAGTTCGATTTCTACCGGACTTGTCGATTATATCCTGCCACCTCACGAAATGCCAGAGGCTTTGCTTAATTACCTAAAGCATCCATTTATCGACCAATCAAAAAATACGCAATCAATTCTGACAGGAGACGAAGACAGTCTGACCAAAATATTAATGATCTTAAGGGATTTTTGTGGGATTGATTTTTCATACTATAAAGAGAACACAATCATACGGCGACTCGAAAGGCGTTTGAGTATCAATAGATTCGAAAGGCTTGAAGATTATCTTAAACTTTTGACTGATTCAGATAAGGAGAAAGATATTCTTTACCGTGAATTGTTGATTGGGGTTACCCGGTTTTTCAGGGATGAATCGGCATTTGCTGTAATCCGCAATTCGGTGTTGCCAAAGATCATCGAAAGCAGCACCAAGCAAATTCGCATTTGGTCCGTAGCCTGCTCTACAGGAGAAGAGGTATATTCCCTTGCAATGATTATCAGGGAATACATGTCAGAACATAAATTGAACGTGGAGGTTAAAATTTTCGCGACCGACATTGATAAACATTCGCTTGAGTTGGCGGGCCAGGGCTTTTATCCGGAGAGCATCGTGAGCGATGTTGACCCATCATTGCTTGCCAAATATTTTATCCGTCGTGAGAATGGCTTTCAGGTTGGCGAAACTTTGCGCAAAATGGCAATATTCGCCACACACAACGTTCTGAAAGATCCCCCTTTTTCTAAGCTTGACCTGATTGTTTGCCGCAACTTGTTTATTTATTTTAAACCCGATAGTCAATCGCGGGTTTTGAATATCTTTCAAATGGCCCTCAAGCCAAACGGTTATTTGTTTATGGGCAGCAGTGAAACCCTTGGTGTTTATTCCGATGCTTTTAATATAGTTAGCGCAAAGCAAAAAATCTATTCGAAAAAGGCAGGTTACATTTCGGGGCTTTCTCCCGATCTTGCCTTTGGATTTACGTTTAAAAAGAAAGACGATTATGAAAACTATAAAGGGTTTACGGCCAAAACACCCAAACGCGACCTGATTGCGGAACGGATTTTTGAAATGGTTTTGCCCCCATCCCTGGTCCTTGATGAACAGATGAACATTATTCAGGTAATCAACGACATCAATCCATTTGTCGAGTTAAAACCAGGGAAATTCAGTCAAAGCCTCAATAATTTGATCACAAAAGATTTATCCGTTATTATCAATAATATTTTTAGAAGACTAAAGGGCAACAAAGGAATAGTTACGTTTGAGGGGGTAAAATTGATAAAGCTCGATCAAACCATACAATTCAATGTGGAGGGCCGCTTGATTCAACATGATGACGACAATTCACTCTTTCTTGTCTCATTTCTTCAGATCCAATCGGAATCCCAAGAGAAGGATATCAGCAAGACAATCAACATCGAATCTCATTTTCACGATCAATTGTCGGAACTTCAGAACGAATTGCAATATACCAAAGAAAACCTTCAAGCCACAGTCGAGGAACTGGAAACTTCAAATGAAGAACTTCAAGCCTCAAACGAAGAGTTGATCGCAAGCAACGAAGAGCTTCAAAGTACAAATGAGGAACTACAGTCGGTAAACGAGGAGCTTTATACTGTTAATTCTGAATATCAAAGTAAAATAGAAGAACTCACGCAGCTCAATAACGATGTCCATAACCTACTGAATAATACAGAAGTAGCTGCATTGTATCTCGACAGGAAGTTATGTATCCGTAAGTTCACGCCAAGTTTTGCAAAAATCAGCAGTATTTTGGACCTCGACATCGGAAGGCCAATCAGTCAATTGGCTACCGCCTTTGTTTATGGTGATTTTTTGAACGACATACGCACTGTTCAGGATAACCTCCAGATTATCGAAAAGGAAATCTCCTATGCGAGCGGAAAACATTATTTATTGAGGATTGTGCCATATCGTACTGACTATAAAGCTGTTGATGGAATTTTGGTTACGATGGTGAATATTACATTGTTAAGCAATGAGCGCGAAAAGCTTCTTGTTTCTACCCGACTTTTACAACAGGCTATGGAAATGGGGAATATGGCCTGGTGGGAATGGGATGTTGAAACCGGGATCATAAACATGCACGAACGGAAAGCGACAATGCTTGGATACACGTACAATGAATTTCCAAAACAGATGTATGAGATATGTAAACTTATACATCCTGATGATTATGAACGTGTTATGCAGGCAATGCGTGACTATTTCGATGGGAAAAGTAAATTGTACGATGTTGTTTATCGAATCAAGGAAAAGAAAGGTACATTTAAATGGTACTATGATAAAGGCGGGATTGTGCAATACGACAACAATGGTAAGCCGTGAAAACTGATAGGGCTTGTCGTTGATGTAACTGAAATAAAGGAACTTCAAAGTTTGATCAGTAAAAAAAGACCTTAGGCTAATTTTGGTTTCATCTATAAATCGATAACATTGAACCAATATCTCTGAAAATGAATAAAAAGGAAAATATAAAAGAACACATTGATTCGGTTTTGGGAAATAAAACTGTTGTTCTTGAATCGGCTTATGCAAAATCGTTGGAGCAGTTGATTGAAGAATTAAAAATTTACCAATACGAACTCGAATTCCAGAATAACGAACTTATCAGGATACAGTCAGAACTGGAGAGTTCCCGAAATGATTACAGGCAATTGTTCCAGAATGCACCAATCGCTTACCTGGTTCTTGATATTGAATTGAGAATCACCGAATTTAACCAGACTTTTCTGAACATGGTTACCCAAAGGGATTCCTTACAGGAACTCATGGACTTTCGGAGGTTCATTCACCCACAGGATCAGGATTTGTTCCATTTTTTTGCCAAGGACCTTATAAAAGGAGGTATTTCAAATCAAATCGAAATACGTTTAATTACGTCGGGGGATATTTGCCGTTATGTCAATATCGTTGCAAATGTTTTTTACGATAGCTCTGGCAGGCGTTTTTTACGTTTTGCAATTGCCGATATTTCAGATCGGAAACATTCTGAAGAACAACTTCTGCAAACCAAGGAGATCCTCTATAAAATAAGTTGTCTGGCAAAGGTTGGGGGCTGGGAACTTGATGTCGAAAGCAATCGGTTGAATTGGTCAGAAGTTGCCTACAACATTCATGAACAGTCCTATGATTATCAACCTGATCTTGAATCTGTGATTGGTTTTTATCTTGACGGCAGTAGTCGTACGAAAATTCGCGGGTTAATTTTGGATGCCATTGCAACAGGTAAATCTTTTGCGGATGAATTTCAAATAGTTACTGGTAAAGGCAATATTCGTTGGGTGAAAGTGATTGGAGAAGCTAAGATTTGTGATGAAAAATGCACAAAATTATTTGGTACGATTCAGGATATCGATGAAAAAAGAAAAGCCGACGAACTACTGAAAATGAACGAGATAAGGCTTGGGGAACTTAACGCCACAAAAGATAAATTTTTCTCAATCATTGCGCACGACCTGAAAAGCCCGTTTAATACAATCATTGGTTTTAGTAATCTTCTGGTTGAACAGATTAAGGAAAAGGACTATGAAGGCATTGAGGAGATGGCAGGTTTTATCCAGGATTCATCAAATCGAGCTATGTTGTTGTTAATGAATTTATTGGTATGGGCTAGATCACAAACAGGAAGCATTGAATTTAGTCCGGTTAAAATCGACCTTGCTGCCCTGATCATTGATCAGTTCGAACTGTTGGAGTTTACAGCTTTGCATAAGAAAATCAATTTTAATAAGGATTTTCAGAATGGGATATTTATTTTTGCTGATCAGGAAATGATTAAAACCATTTTAAGGAACTTAATTATGAATGCTATAAAGTTCACCCATCCGGGTGGAAATATTCATGTCGCAGTCAAACAAACGGTTAGTGAGATGACTGTTTCTGTTTGCGATAATGGTGTAGGGATGACAAGAGAGTCTGTTGCTAAATTGTTCCGCATTGAAAAAGCTTTCTCAACAACGGGTACAACTCAGGAAACAGGAACCGGGTTAGGGTTGATATTATGCAAAGAATTTGTGGAACGACATGGGGGTAAGATATGGGTTGAAAGTGAAGTCGGTTTCGGAAGTAAATTTCATTTTACAATCCCTCTTTTTGCGATATAGCTGATTACACATTTATTACAATTTATCAAATGTCAAAAATTCTTGCAATCGACGACAATAGTGACAACCTGATCATTTTGAAAGCTTTGATCCAGGATGCTTTTATAGAATCGGTTTTTTACCCTGCATTAAATGGTCCAACAGGGATTGAATTGGCAATTGAAGTTGATCCAGATGTGATTTTATTGGACATCGTCATGCCCGAAATGGATGGTTTTGAGGTTTGCAGACGTCTGAAAGAGATCGACAAAGTTTGTGATATACCTGTCATTTTTCTGACCGCTATTCAGGAATCGAGGGACACAAGAATTAAGGCACTTGAAATTGGTGCCGAAGCGATCCTAACAAAACCCATTGACGAAATTGAATTGATTGCCCAGATCAGGGCTATGGTAAAAATTAAGGCAGCCAATTATTCAAAACGTTCTGAACAGGAGCGACTTGAGAAACTTGTAAGGGATCGGACAATGGAACTGGAGCAAAGCCACATTGAGATGCTTTGTTTGCTTAACGATTTAAGGGCTGAAAATGAAGCACGTATCAAGATTGAAACAGCACTTAGGGAAAGCGAGCAAAAATATCGGCAACTCTATGAATGTGCCGGTGTCGGAATCGGTTACTATACCATTGACGGTCTTGTTATTTCGTATAATCAATTGAGGGCCAATTATCAGAACGGAAAACCGACCGATTTTGAAGGTAAATCGGTTTACAATATTTTATCAAAACCGGATGCAGATTTTTTGCTGGAAAGAATCAGGATTGCAGCCGATTTGGAGGCCATTCAGGAATATGATGATTATATTACACTGCCTTCGGGTTCGAAATGGTTTCATACCATTTATACACGAATTCAGGATTCCACCCAAAAAGTCTTAGGAGTTCAAGTGATTTCAACAGATATTACTGAGCAAAAAACAACAGAGCAGGAACTCCGGCAAAATGAATTGAGGTTAAACAGGGCTGAATTGGCTTCAAAATCTGGAAATTGGGAATTGCATCTTGATTCAGGGAAAATGATAGCCTCAGAAGGTGCAGCCAAAATATATGGGGTTCTGAATGAAGAATTCGAATATGAATATGTTAAAAATATACCGCTTCCTGAATACCGTCCTATACTCGATGCCGCCATTAAAAACCTGATCAGTGGGCATAAATCATATCAGCTTGAATTTAAGATCAAAGCTGTTGATAGTGGCAAAATTAAAGATATTCAATCTGTTGCTACTTATGATCGTGAAAACAGGATAGTTTATGGCGTAATTCAGGATATTACGGCGCGCAAGGCGGTTGAAATGGAATTGACCAGAAGTGAAATCCTGAACAGGAGCCTCGTCGAACACCTTCCCCAACGGATCTTTATCAAGGATATCAATTCTACCTATCTTTCGTGCAACGCCAATTATGCCAACGACCTTGGGATTACACCTGAACAAATTGTTGGAAAAACCGATATTGAGTTTGTCCCTGCCCAATTGGCCGATGCTTATAGGGCAGATGACCGGACTGTTATGGAAACAGGTAGATTAAAAAACATTGTTGAACCTTATCTGCTTGGTGGAGTTGAGCATTGGATTCAAACTACAAAGGTTCCTTATCACGATGAACAGGGTAAAATCATAGGGGTATTGGGGATTTTTGATGATATTTCAGTGCAAAGAAAACAACAGGAGGCTTTGAAAAACAGCGAAGAACGATTCAAAAATATTTATGTCAATTCCCCGATTGCAATTGAACTTTACAATGAAAAGGGAAGTTTGGTTGACGTTAATCCAGCTTGTTGTACCTTGTTTGGGATCAAATCTGTCGATGAAGTACGCGGTTTCCGACTTTTCGACGACCCCAACATTCCTTCCGATCAAAAAGAATTGCTAATTAAGGGATTACATATCAGCTATGAAGCTGAATTCGATTTTGATCTGGTGAAAAAACATAACCTCTATCCGACGTCCAGAAGTGGTAAAGTCTCTCTGGATGTTCAGGTTACCCCAATCAGAAAAGGTGAACAGAATATTTTTGATTACCTTGTCCAGATCATTGATATTACCGAACGCAAAAGGGCAGAAGAACTGTTGCAGGCAGAACAATCGAGGATCAAGGCAATTACAATGACTGCCCAGGATGGTATTTTGATGATGGACCCACATGGGAACATACAATTCTTTAACCCGGCAGCAGAAAAGATTTTGGGGTATTCCTGTGAAGAGGTAATCGGGAAAAATCTGCATGGATTGTTTGCCCCACCACAGTATCATACTACGCATAACCAGGCATATACATCTTTTCTGAAAACAGGTGCCGGAAACGCAATTGGGAAAAATGTTGAATTGGAGGCATTGTGCAAAGATGGTAGCTTAATCGATATTGAATTATCGCTCTCGGCTCTTGAATTTCCGGATGGTTGGTACGCAATTGGGATCTTGCGCGATATTACTGAAAAGAAAGCAACAGGGAGAAGAATTAAGCTTTTGGCACATTCATTGGAAAGTATCAGCGAATGTGTTACTATAACCAACAGCAATGATATGATTATTTATGTAAACAACTCATTGTTAAAAACATATGGATATTCTGAAAATGAACTGATCGGTCAGCACATCAATATACTCCGCCCCGATGAGCTTAAAAATAAGCGAGCCAGGGACATTTTTTCGGAAATACCTTATCGGGGGTGGCGCGGAGAAATCATGAACAAACGCAAGAATGGTCAAATATTTCCGATTTTACTTTCGACATCAAGTATCAAGGATGAAAATAACAATGAAATTGCGATGATCGGGGTTGCCATCGATATAACCGAAATACGTAAAAACAGGGAGGAGTTAATTGCAGCCAAAGAAAAAGCAGAAGAGAGCAATAAGTTAAAAACGGCATTCCTTGCAACAATGAACCATGAGTTGCGGACCCCTCTCAACCATATACTTGGCTTTAGTGATCTGATCTTGTCGGATGCAACTTTTCAAGAGTGTAAAAATTATGCCAAATTTATCAATCAAAGTGGTAAAAATCTGCTTTCCATTGTTGAAGATGTTTTTGATCTGGCATTGGTTGAAAATGAAAATATTAAACTCAGGAATCAAACATATAGTCTTGTTGATCATTTTATGGAGAGTAAAGCTTCTTTCGACGAGATCTTGAAAAATTCCTCCAAACACGAACACATTAGTCTGGTCTATAAACCAGATACCAATTGCCTTCAGGATTATGTTACTGCCGATAGAAGTAAAATCAATCAGGTATTGACCAACCTATTTAAGAATGCAATTAAATTCACTCAGTACGGAACAATAGAATTCGGTTATAGGTTTGATAATAAATCTAATCTTTCGTATTATGTGACAGATACCGGTATTGGAATCCCACAAGACAAACAAGACATCATCTTCGATTTTTTCAGGCAGGTTGACGATACAGTAACGCGAAGTTATGGTGGGATAGGTATTGGTCTGGCCATTTCGCTTAAAATTGCCAAAATACTGAAAGGAGAATTATCGGTGGTATCGGAGCCTGGAAAAGGAAGCACCTTTACGTTGACGATCCCTGTTATAGTACCTGATATATAATGGTTTATATAGTAACCTGATTATTTGTTGGATACTATCTTTGCAATTGACCACTTTTTTCATAACTTGCAGCCATCTAAATTTCAACTATGAATTTGGGATGGAACGAAATAAGGGAGCGAGCTGCCAAATTCTCAAAAGAATGGAATTCCTTTTTGATTTATACGATAAATATACTGCAGGATTGTTTGCTGTCGAAAAAAAAAGGAGAAAACGATAAAAAGCAATTTTAAACCAGATCGTATCCGAACGGGTAAAGCGCAAGCCTCATCAGTTTAAAATGTTGTAGGCCAAAAGGTATCCCAATAATTGTTATGCATAGGAGAAGTCCTAAAACAAGTTCGGCAATAGCGATCCAGATTCCTGCAAAAACAATCCAGATCAGGTTCAGAAGAAAAGATATAACGGGAATCGATCCCCCTGTTGGAGTTACCTTGCGCCCGAATGGTGCCAGGTGCGCAATCCCAATTTTCATGGCCTGAAGCCCCCATGGAACTCCAACAATGGTCAGGCATAATAAAAAACCGCCCCATAAGTATCCCAGACATGTTACCAAACCACCGCAAATCAACCAGATTACATTTCCTATTAACCGCATAGCTATAAATTTTTGAATTCTGTGATTATGAACGCAAGATACTTAATTTTTCGACAAAACAAAAACCGGAACACTCTTTCAAATGCCCCGGTTTCCCAATTTCCAATTTCCAATTTCCAATTTCAATTCTTCTTCCCTTCAATCCAATTGATGACCTTATCAGAATTTGGCAACTCTTTTGGTGTTAAAAACCCAACAAGCTTTCCCTGTTCGTCGATCATAAACTTTTGAAAATTCCACTGCACCTCAGCATCCACAACACCATTCAACGTTTTTAATGTCAACCATTTATACAAGGGATCAATGTCATTTCCCTTAACAGAAATCTTTGACATCATTGGAAAGGTTACACCATAATTTTTTTTGCAAAATTCCTGAATTTCTGAATTTGTCCCTGGTTCCTGCGAAGCGAAATTGTTTGCAGGAAAGCCAACAATCACAAAATTCCTGTCCTTGTAAGTTTCATAAAGTTTTTGAAGCGACTCATATTGAGGCGTCAACCCGCATTTTGAAGCGGTATTTACAACAAGCACCTTTTTACCTTTAAGGGAGGAAAGATTGAACGGGGAACCATCGAGAGTGGTTGCTTTAAAGTCGTAAAGTGTTTTTCCTTGTCCAAAAACACCTAAAATCATAATCATCAATACACCTGTCAATATTGTCTTTTTCATATCGCTAACTTTTAATTGTTTAAACTGTAATATTCGGTATAACGTTTATTATTAAGATTTGTTCCAGATAATAGTCTTAATTTTATTTCTTTTGCTACTTCGAAAAACAGCCAGCCGCTAGTTGCCAGTTGCCAGTTGCCAGCCGCAGAATAAAATCAACAACCTGCTTCAATGATATGCCTTTTTGTTTAAACTAAAAGCGTTATATTTGGCCACAAATTTTGCCTTTTGATTCTTTATGGAAAACTATATAGTTTCAGCACGAAAATACCGTCCCGACACTTTTACTACGGTCGTTGGACAGCCTTCCATTACCTCGACGTTGAAAAATGCGATCAGGAGCAACCACCTTGCTCATGCCTATTTGTTCTGCGGGCCTCGGGGTGTAGGGAAGACAACCTCTGCCCGTATTTTTGCGAAAACGATCAATTGTTTAAATTTAGGTGCTGATACTGAACCCTGTAACCAATGCGAATCGTGTTTGTCATTCGGCGAAAACCGCTCCTACAATATCCATGAGCTCGATGCCGCCTCGAACAATTCAGTTGATGATATCCGTTCTCTTGTCGATAAGGTGAGGATTCCACCACAAATTGGAAAATACAGCGTTTACATCATCGATGAGGTTCACATGTTGTCGCAGGCTGCATTTAACGCTTTTCTGAAAACACTTGAAGAGCCGCCACCACATGCTATTTTTATCCTTGCCACTACCGAGAAGCATAAAATTTTGCCAACAATATTGTCCCGTTGCCAGATTTACGATTTTAACAGGATTTCGATTCCGGATATTGAGAAACATCTGAGGGATGTCGCACAGAAAGAGAACGTTATAGCAGAACCTGAAGCACTGAACGTTATCGCCCAGAAGGCTGATGGTGCCATGCGCGATGCACTTTCAATTTTTGACCAGGTGGTTAGTTTTTGCGGGTCGAATGTTACATATAAAGATACAATTGCCAATCTGAACGTACTCGACTACGATTACTACTTCAAATTGACTGATGGTTTCCAGAAGGGCGATATTCCAGGTACTTTAATGATATTCAGTGAGATATTAGACAATGGGTTTAATGCCCATCATTTTATTATGGGACTTGGCCAACATTTCAGGGATCTTCTGATCTGTAAAGATGCCGTAACAGTACAGTTGCTCGAAGTTGGGGGCGAGATCCGCGAAAGGTACAAAAAGCAGGCTGCTACGTGTTCTGTGAATTTTCTGATCGGGGTGTTGCAGTTGTCCTCCGATTGTGACATTCAATACAAATCGTCGTCAAACCAACGGTTTTTAGTTGAGCTGACATTGGTAAGGATCGCCCAAATGGAAGAAATGTTAAAAAAAAAACAATTGACGACGCCATAGCCACACTTTCGCTTTTGCCTATCTTTTCAACGATAGATCCGTCGAAAGTAGCTGCACGTCCGGTTATTGCCAATAATATTCAGTCAAATAACTCTGTATCAACAGGTTCAGCCGATGTTATTACCCATCGGCCTACTACCAGGCGGTTTAATGGAAGGGATGGGTTCGCTACCCCTTCCATTATGGACGCTTTGAGGGACGAACCAAAGAAAGAAGGGAATGGGGGGTTGATTAAAGAATCAGGCAGTTCAACAGTGAAAAGTATTCCTGAAAACCCTTTTTCCCAAATTGAACTTGGTGAGGCGTGGAAGAGTTTTGTTGAAGACATTGATGCTGCCCAATTAAAATCGGCGTTAAGTGCCCGTGAGCCTGTATTGGGCGAAAAGTGGCAGGTTCAGTACGAACTCGATTCTGAACTTCAGTTGAACAGGCTTACGCTGGATTTAAAACCAAAACTATTGGGATTTTTACGTGAGACGTTTAGAAATGAGGCGATTGAGATTCAGTTCAAGGTGTCGTCAAATACAATTCAACAAACAAGGACACCTTATACTGAGGCTGAAAGGTGGGACTCGCTTGTCGAAAAGTACCCGGCCCTTGCGACTTTAAAATCCAAATTCGGTCTCGATTTTGAACATTTGTGATTCATTTTCCTTATAGTTAGTAGCGTGACTTTTTAAATTTCAAATTTCAATTTTTTTATAATTCAATTCATAATCATTTTTCAATGGAAAAAATTAAAGTACTTAACCCTGTTGTAGAACTCGACGGTGATGAGATGACACGGATCATCTGGAAATTGATCAGGGAACAGTTGATCCTCCCTTTTTTGGATATTGATATCAAATACTATGACCTGGGTATCGAATATCGAGATGAAACCAATGATCAGGTAACCATTGATGCCGCTAATGCCATCAAGAAGTATCATGTAGGGATAAAATGTGCAACGATCACCCCTGACGAAGCCCGTGTTGAAGAATTTGGGCTAAAGAAAATGTGGAAGTCGCCAAATGGAACCATCAGGAATATCCTCGATGGAACAATTTTCCGTGAACCAATTGTAATGCAGAATGTTCCACGCCTCGTCCCAAATTGGACTGCTCCGATCGTAATAGGTCGTCACGCCTTTGGTGACCAATACCGTGCGACTGACATCGTCGTAAATGGTCCCGGAAAACTGACGATGACCTTCACACCTGAAGATGGCTCCGGCCCACAGGTACACGAAGTCTATCAGTTTGCTGGCCCTGGTGTTGCGATGACCATGTACAATACCGAAGAATCGATCAGGGGTTTTGCACATAGCTGTTTTAAAATGGCACTTGCAAAAAAATGGCCGCTATACCTTTCAACAAAAAACACGATTCTTAAAAAGTATGATGGTTTCTTTAAGGATATTTTTGAAGAAATTTTTGTGACTGTTTACAAAGAACAGTTTAAACAGGCAGGTATCATTTACGAACACCGACTAATTGATGATATGGTGGCTTCAGCTCTCAAATGGAACGGTAACTTTATCTGGGCTTGCAAAAACTATGATGGTGATGTACAGTCAGATACAGTTGCCCAGGGATTTGGTTCACTTGGATTGATGACTTCTGTTTTAATGACACCCGATGGTGAAACCATAGAAGCTGAGGCTGCCCATGGAACCGTGACCCGACATTACAGGGAGCATCAGAAAGGAAGGCCAACTTCCACAAACCCAATCGCTTCGATTTTTGCATGGACACGAGGCCTGGCCTTCCGTGGAAAACTGGACAACAATCAACCGTTGATCGATTTCTCGCACCTTGTTGAAAAGGTTTGTATTGATACAGTCGAATCAGGTAAAATGACAAAGGACCTTGCCCTTTCGATCTATGGCGAAAACCTGAAGCCAGAAAATTATCTGACAACAGAACAGTTTATGGATGAACTTATTAAGCTGTTAAACAGCAGAATGGGAAATTAGTATTCAATTAAATTTTACGTTATGATTAAAAATAAAGTGGAAATTGCCCTGAATGAACAGATTAATGCAGAATTTCACTCTGCGTACCTCTATCTGTCCATGTCGGCCTATTTTCAGTCGATTGGTATGGCAGGTTTTGCCAACTGGATGCGCGTTCAGTATCAGGAAGAACTGGCACATTCCACGCGTTTTTTCGATTACCTGAACGGTCGCGGGGGGCGCGTGAAATTGGCCCCGATCGAAGAAGTTCAGGTTGAATATTCCGGTGTCCTTGATGTTTATGAAGAAACATTGAAACACGAACAATTGGTTACCGGTTTGATCAACCGGTTGATGGATATTGCGATTCAGGAAAGTGACCATGCCACGAAAAGTTTTCTGCAATGGTTTGTCGATGAACAAGTTGAGGAAGAAGCCAATGTGGAGCAAATTCTAAACAATTTAAAATTGATCAAAGGCGAAGGTCAGGGTTTACTGATGATGGACCGCGAAATGAAGGCACGTGTTTTTGTCGATCCGTTTGCAGGTATTGCGTAGATCCTTTGTGACTTCGGTCAGTTGTCCCTATTTTTACCTTCAGAGCAGGCTGTAGTCCTGCTCTGATTATTTTAAATACCTTCTTCAATACTTTAAACTTTTGAGTTACATTTGTGGCAAATTATTTTGTAACTATTAATTATTCAATATAGAAGTAATGTCATTCTTAAATAAAGTACTGTCTAGTTTTTTTGGGAATAAATCGCAAAAAGATATTAAAGAGGTAATGCCTGTATTACAGCAGATTAAGCAGGAATACCTTCGAATGCCTGGTTTAAGCAACGATGAGTTAAGGACAGAATCTGCCCTAATTCGTAAAAAGATCAGGGATTACATAAAAACAGAGGAAGATGAAATAGCATCGTTGAAAGAACAAGCCGAAAGCGGAACCCTTCCTCTCGAAGAGGGGGAAAAAATATACGACAAAGTTGACAAACTCGAAGAGTTAATCCTTAAAAGAATTGAAGAGGTGCTGAATGAGGTCCTTCCAACAGCGTTTGCCATTGTTAAGGACACTGCCCGCCGGTTTATGCAAAACGAAATTATTGAGGTAACTACCTCCGATTTTGATCGGGACTTGTCCGTGACCAAAGATTTTGTCGAAATCGATGGTGATAAAGCAATCTATAAAAACGAATGGATAGCTGGTGGAACATTGCAGAAATGGAACATGTTACATTATGATGTTCAGCTTATTGGGGGTATTGTTCTTCATAGTGGGAAAATTTCGGAAATGGGAACAGGTGAAGGAAAAACACTTGTCGCAACGCTTCCCGTGTTTTTGAATGCTTTGGCAGGCCGTGGTGTCCATGTCGTAACTGTGAACGACTACCTGGCCAAACGTGACTCCGAATGGATGGGACCAATTTACCAGTTTCATGGGATATCTGTAGATTGTATCGATAAGCACCAGCCCAATTCACCCGAAAGAAGGAAAGCTTATGATGCTGATATTACTTTCGGTACGAACAACGAATTTGGTTTCGACTATCTTCGCGATAACATGGCAGTCAATCCTTCCGACCTTGTTCAACGCAAACACCATTATGCCATCGTCGATGAGGTTGACTCAGTATTGATTGACGATGCAAGGACTCCTTTGATTATTTCAGGTCCGGTTCCAAAAGGTGAAAATCAATTGTTCGACGAATTCAAGGGTTCTGTTGAACGTTTGGTAAAATCTCAGCGTGAACTCGTTAACCAATATCTTGTAGAGGCAAAAAAGAAAATTGGTTCTTCCAACTCAAAGGAGTCGGACGAAGGCGCACTTGCACTTTTTCGTGCCTATAAAGGTCTTCCAAAGCATAAACCGTTGATCAGGTTTTTGAGTGAAGAAGGGAACAAGGCCAAAATGCTCAAGGTCGAAAACTTCTATATGGCCGATAACAACAAGAACATGTACATCGCCACCGATCCGCTGTTCTTTGTTATTGAGGAAAAACTGAATTCGATCGAATTGACCGATAATGGGATTGAAATCCTTTCGAAGGACAATGAAGATGGAGGGTTCTTTGTTCTTCCAGATGTTGGGGCTGAAATTGCAGATATTCAGAATAATAAGAAACTATCTGAAGCTGAACAACTTGATAAAAAGGATATCCTGCTGCAGAATTTTGCGATCAAATCGGAGAGGGTACATACTGTTAATCAGTTGTTAAAGGCATATACAATGTTTGAAAAAGACATTGAATATGTACTTATTGAAGGTAAAGTGAAGATCGTGGATGAACAGACAGGCCGTATCATGGAAGGGCGCCGCTATTCAGATGGTTTGCACCAGGCCATTGAAGCCAAAGAGCGCGTAAAAGTTGAGGATGCGACCCAGACGTTTGCCACAATTACCCTCCAGAATTTCTTCAGAATGTACCATAAACTTTCGGGAATGACTGGAACCGCCGAAACGGAAGCAGGTGAGCTTTGGGATATTTATAAACTTGAGGTAGTTGTGATCCCTACCAATGTACCGGTTATCAGAAAAGACCAGGAAGATTTGGTTTACAAGACAAAAAAAGAGAAATACAACGCCATCATTGATGAGATTGTCAAACTAAATAAGAAGGGGCAACCAATGCTCGTGGGTACCACTTCCGTGGAAATCTCCGAATTGTTGAGCAGGATGTTGCAGATGAGGGGGATCAAACATCAGGTATTGAACGCAAAACGTCACCAGCAGGAAGCCGATATTGTGGCCGAAGCCGGTAAATTGGGTATGGTAACGATCGCCACCAACATGGCAGGTCGTGGTACTGACATTAAATTGACGTCTGAAACCCGGGAGTTGGGTGGTTTGGCTATCATTGGTACCGAACGTCACGAATCACGTCGCGTTGACCGACAGTTACGAGGACGGTCTGGTAGGCAGGGTGACCCAGGGTATTCCCAATTCTTTGTTTCTTTGGAAGATGATTTGATGCGTCTTTTTTCATCCGACCGGATCGTCAGTATTATGGATAAGCTTGGACTTAAAGATGGTGAAGTGATCTCACATTCCATGATCTCCAAGTCGATCGAAAGGGCACAAAAGAAAGTTGAAGAGAATAACTTTGGCATTCGTAAGCGTTTGCTTGAATACGATGATGTGATGAACTCACAGCGCGAAGTGATCTACAAAAAAAGGCGCCATGCTCTTTTTGGGGAACGGATCGATGTGGATATCCTCAACATGATCTACGATATGAGTGAGTTGATCACCACAGAACATCAGCCAAATGGAAAGGAAGGATACGAAGATTTCAGGCTTGACCTGATCCGTTCCTTGTCGCTGGATGTACCGGTTACGGAAGACGAATTTGTTGATTTAAAGCCATCTGAGACAGGCGATAAGGTCTATCATGCTGCCATCGCTAACTTTACACGCAGGGCGCAATCGATATCCAAACAGGCATGGCCGGTTATTAAAAATGTATATGAGACCAAGGCCCACATTTATAACAATATTGTTGTCCCGATTACCGACGGTTTAAGGTTATTCCAGATTGTTACCAATCTTGAAAAAGCTTACAAGACTTCTGGCCAGGATCTTGTTAAATCATACGAAAAACAGGTAATCCTTGCCACCATCGATGAGCATTGGAAGGAAAACCTTAGGGAATTGGACGAACTTCGCACATCGGTACAAAATGCCTCTTACGAACAAAAAGACCCATTGTTGATTTATAAACTTGAGTCGTTCAACCTTTTCAAAGCAATGATGGAACGAATCAACAAAGGGGTTGTTTCGACATTGATGAAAGGCCAGATCCCAATCAGTGATCCGGAACAAGTCCGTGAAGCCCCGGTTGCACGCCGTCATACAGATCGTTCACAACTCCGGGAGGAGAAAAGTGACCTTTCATCAGGGGGTAAAGTTCCTGAAAAGGGTGAGGAGAAACCGGTTCAACACCAGCAGGTTCGGGTTACGCCAAAAGTTGGCCGTAATGAGCCATGTCCTTGCGGAAGCGGTAAAAAATATAAAAATTGCCATGGACATGGTTTGGTCTAAGAATCAGAAATAAATAGAAATATTTGAAATATGCTCAACTTGTAAGCACGTGCAGTTAGCCAGGTGCCAGTAGCTAGTTGCCAGTAGCCAGTTGCCAGCAGCTAGTCGCAAGTTGCCATTAATATACGATCATATGCACACACTTTTAGCGATCCACTGGAATGCCAGTCCGGAAATTTTTAGTCTTGGCCCAATCTCGATCCGTTGGTATGGGATGATGTTTGCGATGGGCTTTCTTATCGGATTTACGATCATGACAAAAATGTTCAATTATGAAGGGTCTGATCCTGAATGGGTTGAGAAATTATTTGTGTATGTGATCATTGCGACCATTGTAGGAGCCCGGCTTGGACATGTCTTTTTTTATGGTTGGGACTACTATTCCCAACACCTGTCGGAGATATTCCTGCCAATTGCAAAAGTTGCAAATGGATATAAATTTGTTGGATTTCAGGGACTTGCAAGCCATGGAGGGGCATTTGGCATCCTACTGGCTTTATGGTTGTTCTCGGTCAGGGTGTCCAAACGCCCTTTGTTGTGGACACTCGACCGTTTGGTAGTGCCTACGGCTTTGGTGGGTGCCATGATCCGTACCGGTAACCTGATGAATTCAGAGATTTATGGTGTGGCCACCAATTTACCGTGGGGATTTATTTACGACCGGAACCAGGAAACAATACCCAAACACCCTACACATATCTATGAGGCAATCTGTTACCTCATTACATTTGCCCTGTTGATGTACTTTTACTTTAAGAAAAGGGATTTAAAGGACAGGGAAGGGTTTCTGACTGGAGTCTTTTTTATTGGGATCTTTTTTACCCGGTTTCTGATCGAGTTTATCAAAGAGAACCAGGAAGCCTTTGAATCCGGTATGACATTAAATATGGGCCAATGGTTAAGTGTTCCATTTATCATTGCAGGTATATACCTTATTTATAGGGCTTTGACCCATCCTATAATAGTTTATAAGATAATTCAAAAGAAAAATAAGTAAAAAAAATGATCTTTGTCCCCCTTCGTTTGTCCGGAGGGGGATTTTTTTTTATTGACTGATAATGTTTTATTGCTACTTTTGAATCAATAAAGTAAAGGTCTTACCTGCTTGTTAAACCGCATATTAATTATTCCTGAATGAAATTTGTCAAAGCACTTTATGGTTTTTTCAAACTCTCCGATAATGAACAGAAAATTGCCGGCAACGAAATCCAACAAGAGAATATGCTTCGTATTTTTTATCTCTCATTGGTTGCTATCCCCTTAAGTTTTATACACATAGTTCTGTTTGGACTTAAGTTGGGCGATTCTGTAGGTATCGAACATCAATGGAGGCTTTTTATTGTCCTCTCGCATCTGACAATATTACTGACATTTTCTTTTCTTGCAATTGTGCTCGGCTTCTTTCCGTATAGATTGGGGAGAAGCAGTAAAATGGCATCTTTTTATCCTAATCTGGTCATGTTTTTTTTGCTCCTCATTGGTGCTGTCATTGCTTCTGCTGATCAGATGGTTACGTCTGCAATTACCCCATATTTGGTTGTATCCGTTGTCGCAGGGTTAATTATTTTTACCCGTCCTCTTTATGCATTGATCTTTTTTATCGGCTCCTACATCGTTTTTTATTTTGCCGTCGCTCTGATGCAGGTCAATGCCGACGTTATTTTCTCGAATCGTGTAAATGGAGTTACCGCTGTGGGACTTGGGCTGTTCTTGTCGTTTACGCTTTGGAGAGCAAAACTTAAAGGGATCATTCAAAAAGGGTTGACGGAAAAGTCAAATGAGCGGTTGGCTATTGCGTCAAAAGCTGGTGGTGTGGGAATTTGGGAATACGATATCACTGGCAACAGTTTAATTTGGGATGACCAGATGTACCGCCTATACGGAACGACTCCTGATCAATTCAATAGTCCATCCGAAGCGAGGATTGCAGGTATCCATCCTGACGACCTCGTACAAGTTGATGAGGAAATCAAATTGGCACTTGATGGCAAAAAGGAATATGATACTGAGTACCGGATCAAATGGCGTGATGGTATAATCCGCTATATCAGATCTATAGCTGTCATTCACCGCGATAATTCCGGTATGGCAGTTCGTATGATCGGCACAAATTGGGATATAACCAACCGAAAAAAAGTTGAGCAAAACTTGCGTGATGGCCAGGCTCTGTATCATGCCATATTGAATGCTTCGCCCGACATGATTACTGTGACAGATTTGAAAGGGCAAATCCTTCTTACTTCTCCAATTACCACAAAAATGTTCGGTTACGATCCTCAAGATGTTTTAAACCATTCGATTTTTGAATATCTTGATAGTCAGGATTATGCTAAAGCACGGGAAAATATTGCGAAGGTAATGTTGGGGATTCCCCGCGACTCTGCCGAATACAAGGCGAAAAGGGCTGATGGCAGTACTTTCGATATCGAAATAAATGCAGAATTGGTCTGTGATTCGGCTGGGCTGCCTTTTCAAATTGTTTTTGTGACCCGAGATATTACAAAAAGGAAACAGGCAGATGAAAAACAACGGGAAAGCGAGAGGCAATACCGCTTTGTGGTCGAAACGGCTCAGGAAGGCATTCTGGTGGCGCAAAACGGATTTTTGAAATTTGTCAATCCAATATTAACCAAAATGACGGGTTATTCGGAAGAGGAATTATATTCGATCCCATTTCTGGAATTTATCTATTCCAACGACAGGGATCTTGTAAAAGACAATTATTTAAAACGCGTTGCTGGTTCAGATGTTGACCAAAGATACCATTTACGACTATTGAGAAAAGACAAGAGCCTGTTATGGGTAGAATTGAGTGGGATCAAAATCGAATGGGAAGGCCAGCCAGCCACCCTAAACTTCATCACCGACATTACAGGAAGGAAACAAGCAGAAGAACAGATCATTAAATTGGCGAAGGCTATTGATCAGAGCCCGGCATCGATTGTTATTACAGATATAAACGGGGACATTGAATTTGTAAACCCAAAGTTTTGCGAATTGTCGGGATATACAATTAAAGAGGCCATTGGCAATAATCCCCGCCTATTAAAATCAGGCCAGACCACTCAGGAATATTACCAAAATCTTTGGAAAACAATCCTTTCGGGTAAAGAATGGCACGGTGAGTTTTATAACAAGAAGAAAAATGGCGAATTTTATTGGGAAATGGCTTCAATATCCCCCATCATCAATGTAAAAGGTGAAATCACAAATTTTATAGCCGTTAAGGAAGACATCACCAAAGAGAAAAAAACAGCCGAAGCACTTTTAAAAGCCAAAAATGAGGCGGAAGTCGCTAACAAGGCAAAAAGTTTGTTCCTTGCCAATATGTCGCACGAGATACGGACACCATTGAACGCAATTATCGGATATTCGCAATTGATGGACCACGACAAACTGTTGACAGGACAATCGAAGGAATATGCGACTTCGATCAACCGTGCCGGCGAATATCTTTTATCGCTGATCAACGATATCCTCGAACTCTCCAAAGCTGAAGCAGGACAGGGGGTATTGAACCCAACAAATTTCGACCTGCATACATTGTTGAACGACCTTAACGTCATTTTTAGGGAGCGGGCCAAATCAAAACACATACAGCTAACTTTTGAAACGGCATCCGATGTTCCACGTTATGTATTTGCAGATGAGGGTAAATTACGCCAAATATTTATTAACCTGATCGGAAATGCGGTAAAATTTACCGATGAAGGTAGTGTTGTGGTAAACACCCGAGTTAACATGGCAAACGATGAAAAAAGCTTCCTTGAAGTCGATATTTCAGATTCGGGTCCAGGAATTCCCCAAAACGAAATGCAAAAACTTTTCAGGATTTTCGAACAAACAAGTTCTGGTATGAAAAAAGGAAGTGGGACAGGCTTGGGTCTTGCCCTAAGCCGGGAACTTGCTATTTTAATGGGTGGTGACATTACCTTAACCAGCGAAGTCGGGAAAGGGTCGGTATTCACTTTCAATGTTGAAATTACGGATAATCTAACAGGAAAAATTGAAGAAAAAATCTCAAAACATGTGATTGGCCTCGCCAAAGGACAAAAGGCATTTCAGGTTTTGGTCGTTGACGATAATGAAGATAACCGTCGCGTGGCTGTCAACTTTCTACAATTGGCTGGTTTTATTACGATTGAAGCATCCAATGGCAAGCTGGCTATTGATAAATTTGAGGAGCATGTCCCCGATCTGGTCTTGATGGATCTGCGTATGCCAGTCATGGACGGTTACCAGGCCATCCGTCATATCAGGGCAACAGAAAAAGGGCGGTCCGTACCCATTGTCGCCCTTTCATCAAGCATGTTTGAAGACGAGAAAGTGAAACTGCAAACACTTGATATTCAGGGTTATATAAATAAACCTTTCAGGGAAGCCGAATTATTTGGCACAATCGGTAACGTGCTTGGCATACAATACATCTTTGAGGAGGAAATCCCTATGACGACAACAGAATCCCTTTACAACGATGCAGCTGCAGTCGGGGATATTGCGAAATTGCCCGGTGACATCTTGCGAAAACTCCAAAAGGCCGTCGAAATAGCTGATTTGGAGCTGATGGACAGTATTCTTAACAGTTCAAAACCAGATAACCAAGGCCTTGTGCAGCACCTGATTACCAAGGCAAATAATTTCGACTGGGAATACCTGCAACGGATATTGAAAACTCCCGGTATAGGAATGATCCAACATGATTAGCCATGAATGCAAAGAATTTCCATGAATTGCCACGCATTTCAAACTGTTGGAAAATGGTGTTGATTCCATCAAAAAAAGATTAAATTTGGATTATTAAAAAAGTGACCAAGAGCAAAAAGACGTTAATCCGCAATCAAAAATTCCTAAAAATGAACACAACTCAAGATCTACGCCGAAAAGCCGAAGAGTTATTGAAAAATAAGCCAATTGCAAAAATAGGGCAACTTTCGGATGACGAAAGCAGGAGGTTGATCCACGAACTCGAAGTCCACCAGATTGAGCTTGAAATGATGAACGAAGAGCTTGTCCTGGTCAACCAAAGGGCAGAGGAGCTTGCAAATAAATACGTGGAATTGTACGATTTTGCACCATCGGGATATTACACAATTTCCAAAGATGGCTTGATCACAGGGGTCAACCTCACCGGTGCGCAAATGCTTGGCAAAGCACGGGTCAATATAATAAACAGCTATTTCAGGATTTATGTTTCTGTCAGTACCTTTCCTTCATTCAACCTGTTCCTTGATAAGGTATTTGGCAGCAAGGCGAAGCAAACCTGCGACATAAGACTTTCAAGAACAGGCAGTTCTCCGTGTTATCTCCAGCTAACCGGTATTGCCGATGAAAATGGCCAGCAATGCTTCGTGACGGCAATTGATGTCACCAAAATGAAGCTCGCCGAACAGGTGCTTCTTGCTGCCAATAAGGAGATCGTCTTACAAAACGAGGATATTGCAAAGCGGGAATCAGAGTTGATCATCGCCAACAATGAGATTGCCTTCCAGTCTGAATTGCTATTGGCCAATTCTTTTCTCGAAAAACTGATCAGCAATGCCAATGCCCCTATCGTTGTTTGGGACGCACAATTCCGCATAACGCACTTTAACAGCACCTCTGAACTTCTTACCGGCCTCAACGAGGGTGATGTTTTAATGCAATCGGTTTGGCTACTGATGCCTCATGCAATAGTTGCCAATCCTAAAACACTTATACGCAAAATCCTGACATACAAACCATGGGATGGTGCCGAAATCGGGGTCCGGCACCTTGACGGTACGGTACGGACAGTTCTTTGGAATTCGGCAACCTTGTTTTCAACCGATGGCCTTGTCCCGGTTGCCTCCATAGCCCAGGGGCAGGACATTAGCGAGCGGAAGCTCGCTGAAGAGGAGAGGGCACGCCGATCGGAATTGATCACCATGTTGCTCCAATCGATACCCGATATTATCTTTTACAAAGATACAGAAGGTGTTTACATCGAATGTAACCCGCCTTTTGCCGATTTTGTTGGCAAACCGAAAAACGAAATCATTGGCAAAACCGACTATGACCTGTTTGATAAAGAGGTTGCCGATTTTTTCCGGTATCAGGACAGGGAAATGTTGAAGAAAAACAAGGTTCTTCATTACGAAAGATGGATTTCCTATCCCGATGGGACATTGGCCCTTATGGATACGATAAAAACCCCCTATCGCACTGAAGAGGGAAGAGTGGTTGGTGTTCTTGGGATAAGTCGTGATATTACGGAGAAGAATGCAGCGGAAGTAAAATTAAAGGAGAGCGAGACAAAGTACCAATTGCTTTTTGAAAATATGTCGGAAGGCTTTTCCTTGCATGAGATCATAACAAACGAACACGGACAACCGGTCGATTTTCGTTTTCTGGATGCCAACAAGGCTTACGAATCCCATGTAGGGGTAAAGCCGGAAGATATTATCGGAAAGACCATACTGTCAATTGTGCCATATGTAGATCGTCAGCAGATTGAAAGATATGGGAAGGTGGCGTTAACAGGTGAACCTGAGACCTTTGAGTATTTTTCAAATACGTTCAAACGCCATTTGCGGGTCAAGGCGTTTTGTCCGAAACTAGGACAATTTGCAACAACTTTCGAGGATATTACCGACATCAAGCAGGCAGAGGACCATCTTAAACAAATATCTTCACGCCTAATGTTGGCTACCCGTGTTGGCGGAGTTGGCGTTTGGGAATACGACCTCGTGAACAACAACCTGATTTGGGATGACCAGATGCTCAAGCTTTATGGGATCGAAAAAGAAAATTTCGTAGGTGCCTACCAAACCTGGCTTACAGGCGTACATCCCGATGATAAGGTGCGTGGTGATGAGGATGTGAGAATGGCGGTAAGTGGCGAAAAAGAATTCGATAGCGAGTTTCGGGTCGTCTGGCCCGATGGATCTGTCCATTATATCCGCGCCATTGCAATTGTCGAGCGCGACGGTTTGGGGCAGGCTGTCAGGATGGTAGGTACCAACTGGGACATTACGGCACAAAAGCAATTGGAACAGTCGATACGCGAGAGCGAAACCAACTTCCATACCTTTTTTGAAACGATTGGGGACCTTATTTTCATTGCCGACCAGAATGGCGAAATTTTCTTCACCAACAGTTCTGTTACTCGTAAACTTGGCTATTCTTCCGAAGATATCAGGAATATGCACGTACTTGATGTCCATCCTGTTGACAAACGGGCCGAAGCCGAACGAATTTTTGGGGATATGTTTGCCGGAAAAAGGGAGAGCTGCCCATTGCCGTTGGTCAGAAAGGACGGATCATTTTTGCCTGTCGAAACCCGTATATGGTTCGGGATTTGGGACGGGAAAAGCTGTATTTTTGGTATTTCTAAAGACCTTAGCAAAGAGCAGGAATCGCTACAGAAATTCAACAAGATTTTCGAGAACAACCCTGCACTGATGGCCATCAGCTCAATTCCAGAAAATATTTTTACCGAAGTAAACGAAGCTTTTATTTCAAAAGTTGGTTTTTCAAAAGATGAGATCATTGGCAAAACAGCCGATCAATTGGGCATTTTTATCCAGCCCGAAACACAATGGAAAGTTGCCGACGAATTGGTCATGAATGGGTTTATCCACAACATCGAATTAAAAATTAAAACCAAAACGGGTGACATCCTCGATGGCCTTTTTTCGGGCGAAATTATCGAAAACCAGGGAAAAAAATACTTCCTGACAGTGATGGTTGACATTACGGAAAGCAAAAAGCTGGAAGATGAACTCAAATATCAAAATAGCCTTTACGAAATTATCGCTGTCATTTCGGAGAAGTTAATCCAATCATGTTCCAACAACCTCGATACCGAAATAAACCTCTCATTGGAGATGTTGGGCATTTTCAATAGGGTCGATGGTGCCTTTATTTTCGAATTGGATACTGTTAAAGACGAGCTTAACAATACATTTGAATGGTGTGCCGAAGGGATTGTCCCCAAAATCGGGAGTCTTAAGAATATCCCATCTTCGTTCCTGCCTTTGTGGAAGGAAACATTCCTCAAAAACCAGCACATCTACATTCCTTGTGTAAGTGATTTGCCTGAGGATAGGCAAATCGAAAGGGAATTTTTGGGACAATTTGGGGTACAATCGCTGGTAGTTGTGCCTATGTACCATGAATCTTCGTTGATCGGGTTTATTGGTTTCGATTCTGTAAAAGTAGAAAAACAATGGAACGACCATGTGATCATCTTGCTCAAAATCTATACAGGTGTCCTTGGTGGTGTCATCCAGAAAAAGAAAACCGAAGCAATCCTGCTAAAAGCCAAGTCAGAGGCTGAAGAGGCAAACAAATCGAAAAGCCGTTTCCTGGCCAATATGTCGCACGAAATCAGGACACCGCTGAACGCAATAATCGGGTTCTCGCAATTGATGAACCGCGACAAGCTTCTTACAGGCCAACAAAAGGAGTATTCCAATTCGATCAACCGTGCCGGCGAGCATTTGTTGTCGCTCATCAACGACATCCTAGAACTATCGAAAGTTGAGGCAAGGTGTGCAGTCCTGAACTTTACAAATTTTGACCTGAAAACATTATTGAAAGATCTCGAAATCATTTTTAAGGGACGGGTTCAATCGAAACACCTTCAGTTGGTTTTCGAAACATCTCCCTCATTGCCACGGCATGTATTTGCAGATGAGGGCAAATTGCGGCAGATCTTTATCAACCTGATTGGCAATGCGGTAAAATTCACCGATAAAGGGGGTATTGTTGTCAGTACAAAGGTTGACCAGTTAAACGGTGAACCAAACCGGTTGATCGTGGAGGTTATAGATTCAGGCCCAGGCATACCCCAAAACGAACAAGACAAACTATTCAAGGCTTTTGAGCAAACAAATTCAGGGATCAGACAAGGGAGCGGCACCGGTTTGGGACTTGCCCTAAGCCAGGAACTTGCGGTCTTAATGGGGGGAAACATTACAGTCAGGAGCGAAGTTGGGAAAGGTTCTGCTTTTGTTCTGAATATCGGAATTAAAGAAGCGGGGGCAGGTGCGGTAATAAATGAGACCACTAAACGGGTAATTGGGCTGTCCAAAAGCCAACATGTAATTCAAGTCCTTGTGGTTGATGACAATGCCGAAAACCTTAGTGTTACGGTCAAATTTCTAAAATTGGTAGGTTTTGAAACGATTGAAGCAGCCAATGGTCACGATGCAATTTTTAAATTTGGGGCTTATGGCCCGGATCTTATTTTAATGGATCTGCAGATGCCAATCATGGATGGCTATGAAGCAATCAGCCGTATCAGATCGACAGATAAGGGGAAGCTGGTGCCCATTGTAGCGATTTCGGCAAACCTGTACGAATACGAGCAATTGAAAATGCAAACAATAGATATACAGGGATATATCCACAAGCCTTTCAGGGAAGGCGAATTTTATGGAACCATAGAGAAAGTACTCGGTGTTGAGTATCTTTACGAGGATGAAATCCCTGTACTATCAGAGGAATACATTTATGATGACGATGCGGCGGCAGGTGATTTGGCGAAGTTGCCTACCGGCCTCCTGTTAAAACTTCAGGAGGCTATCGAAATAGCCGACTCGGATATGGTGGCTGAAATACTTAATAGCGATATGGCTGTTAATCAATATCTTGCGAAACACATGATAAAGGCGGTGAACAATTTTGAATGGGATTACTTACTAAGGATGATGGGCTGAATGGTTGGCAAAAATAAACGATGGTGGGCCACCCAAAAATTAGCGATAGTTTTGAACAAAAAAAGCTTTTTATTCCGATAAATAAAACCGTAAATTTGGAGTATTAAATATTGAGGCGATGAGCAAAAAGACATTAATCCGGTTCGATTGGGCAATGAAGACAATCCTTCGCGACAAAGCCAATTTCGATGTGTTGGAAGGGTTTCTGGGCGCCTTGTTTGAAGACGACAGCATAAAAATATTGAGCATCCTTGAAAGCGAAGGCAACCAAAAAGCAGACGACGATAAGTTTAACCGTGTCGATTTATTGGTCCAGGACAAAGAGGACCGGAAAATCTACATCGAGATCCAAAATACCAGGGAGTCCGACTATTTGGAGAGGCTGCTCTACAGTTCATCCAAGATCATTGTTGACCACCAAAAACTTGGCACCGATTTCTCAAACATCAGCAAAGTGATATCAATCAGCATCATGTATTTCAACTTAGGACTGGGAGATGACTATATCTACTATGGGACCAACGAATTTTATGGGATAAATACCCATAATAGGTTATTGGTAAAAAAGCGTGTTGAATTGTTGGACAGCCTGGAACCCAAATATAAATTTATAGAAAAAAAAGTCTTTCCTGAATATTACATCATAACGGTAGAGAGGTACAAAAATATAATAAAGAGGAGGATCGATGAATGGGTCTATATGTTCAAAAACAATGAAATTGCCGAAGGTTCGACCTCAAAAAACATCGACAAAGCTGAACAGAAACTTGCTGAATTAAACATGACGGACGAAGAGAGGGCGGCCTACGAGAAATACCTGATCAACCTTGCAAGGGATAGGGATGCGATAAACACCGCCAAAGAAGAGGGCCATGAAGAAGGTAAAATTGAAGGTAGGATAGAAGGTAAGGTAGAAGGTAAGATCGAGGGTATTGAATTGATGATCGTAAATGGTTTTAAAGCCGGAGTCTCCATTGATTTGTTATCGGTTATGGCACAGGTAAACGTGGATGAGGCAAAAATGATTTTAAAAAAATATGGTTTATAAGATAGTCTTGGTCAATCGGTTCGCAATCCGCAATCAAAAATTCCCAATCAACGAATGTGTATTGTATTTTCACTACTTTTACATATTATTGATTTTAACGTAAAATCGGAAATAAACAGATGAAAACAGAAGAGCAAAAAGTACAGGCCATACCGAACATCCTGATTGTTGATGACGTAGTTGACAATCTGAATGTATTGGGACAAATACTTAAAGCTGAAGGATATAAGGTGAGATCCGTCCTTAACGGTGCTATGGCCTTGCATGTTGCTGAAAAGGAGAAACCTGACCTGATTTTGCTTGACATTATGATGCCAGGGATGGACGGGTTCGAGGTTTGCAAACGTTTAAAAGCAAATCCCATCCTCAATGATGTGCCGGTGATTTTTATCAGTGCATTAAACGATACCGATGATGTCGTTAAAGCCTTGAGCGCAGGAGGGGCAGATTACATTACCAAGCCATTTAAAGCTGAGGAGGTCAAAGCAAGGGTAGCTACCCATCTCAAAATACATACCCAAAGGAAGGAACTTCAGCAACAAAGGAAGGAACTTTTCGATGTAAATACCACCAAAGACAAATTTTTTTCCATTATCGCCCATGATTTACGTGGTCCATTGGGAGGGTTTATGGGTTTAACCGAAATAATGGCAGATGAATCTCAACAATTGAACGCAGATGAGCAAAGGGAGATGATGTTGGATTTGAAGCAATCGGCCCGCAATATCTACCATTTGCTCGAAAATCTTCTTGAATGGTCGCAGATGCAAAGGGGGCAAACATCTTTTTACCCACAAAGCCTTAACCTAAAAAATATAGTAAAGGATTGTTTAACTGTTGTTTCTGTATCTTCAAAGAAAAAAGGAATTGATATAAATGCAGAATTTTCAACGGAGGGTGAATTGTTTGCAGATAAGTATATGCTTCAGACCATCATCCGCAACCTGCTTGCAAATGCGATAAAGTTCACGAACAAGGGGGGACAAGTGCTGATCTCGGCCTGGCCTGAAACAAACAATATGATTGTTGTTTCCGTTAAGGATTCTGGTATCGGAATGTCAAACGAAATGATAAATAACCTTTTCCGTATTGATGTAAATACCAGGCGGCCAGGCACGGAAGGAGAACCTAGTACAGGGTTGGGGTTGCTCCTTTGCAAAGAATTTGTCGAGAGGAATGGTGGCCAAATATGGGCGGAATCGAACCTTCTTAATGGTTCAACATTGTATTTTACAGTTCCTTGTAGCGGCGTTATGGAAGACAAAACCATCATCGGAAATGCCGGACCAATCGCAATGAAAGAAAAACCGGCTGAAAAACTGAAAATATTGATTGCCGAAGACGACAAACCCTCTGAAAATGTTCTCGCTGCCTTCGTAAAAAAGTTCAGTAAAGAGACTTTGAGGGTCAGGACTGGTGTCGCGGCAGTTGAAGCTTGCCGTAATCACCCGGATATCAATTTGATATTGATGGATATCGCTATGCCAGGCATGGACGGATACGAAGCTACCCGAATTATCCGTCAGTTTAATCCTTCCATTGTAATCATTGCACAATCTGCCAATTCTGTCAAATATTCAAGGGGAGAGGCATTGGAGATGGGTTGTAACGATTTTATGACAAAGCCTTTTGATCAGCAATCATTGGATGAGATGATCAAATTTTATTTCCCCCGGTTGGAGAGCTGATCCCAAAACTTCTTTGTGAAACTTTGTCCCGAAATTTCGGGTATTGCGTCAGATTTTGGAGTGTGGTCAGAACAATAAGGGAATAAGGTTTTTGGGGTAGTTCTGTTATTTGAGTTACTAAGGTTAAAGAAATTTAAATAAGGTTTTTAGCCTTGGAATATCATTTTTTTAAAACCTTATTTTTCTTATAAAACCTTAGTAACAAAGTCAATTCACCAATATACCAATCTTATTCCCTTATTAGGGTTTCAGCGTTTCATGGTAGAATCGCTAAACTTAGTATATTCAATTTTAATTCCTTCCTGTTCCGAAGCACATACATCCAGATCCCAGCAATAATAAGAAAGGTTCCAAATGTGAATACTGTAACATCAAAACTTTTTGGTACATAATTGGCTGCATATTCGCCGGTTTGTTTTGAGAAAAAGAGGTTTATGGCTGGAATCGAGGGATAAAGTGTTGTCATCGAGATATAAAAGTCTTTGCAGAATGCAATGATCACAACAACGGATCCGGAAATCAAAAGTGCCCATTCCTGTAATTTTAGGTGGGAATTCTGGTGAAGATCGGAGAAAACCAGAATGCAAATGGCGAGGATAATCATCAGGATCGATAACAATAACGGTGCCCAAACAGGTCCTGTCCACATCATTGGCAAAAGGAAAAGGATGTCCCAATCCATAAGGCTCATTGGCCAACCTATAATCAAATAGAGAAAGGCGTAATAAAAGATATCCCAGATTGCAAAACTGTAAATAAACCAGGCAAATCTTTCCTGTTTTGTTTTCCCTGCAACCATTCCGATTGTCAGCAACATGATCAGCGTTGCAAGTTCGCGCATCAGTTCGGTAACTGCTACGGTATAGGAGGTTGCCCGGATGGGGAACTGAAACCCACCCGGATAATACAGTTCCCTAAGATAGACCACCACCGAACTTTCTAACATCCCCATCGCCACCGAAAAAATCGTTATCAATGCTAACTGTTTGTAGATTTGTGTATTACTAATATTTCTATGTATTTCCATTTATTTCAACATTTATTTTATTTTGACTATTTGGACAATTTGGACTATTTCCAATATTCAACTAAACTCAATATTTCTATTTATTTCCAAATATTTCTATTTATTTCCAAATATTTCTAATTATTTCCAATTTTCTTTTTCAGTACCCGGCTTTAATTTCCCTGATCCTGCAAGTTGCACAAAATACCGGTATGTTTTGTCCATTTCATAAGAATAGGACACAAAACCTGTTTTCTCATAATCTTCGAGAATTAAACCAACAGCATTGGGAAGATCATAGTACTCAGGTTTTGAGGTTAGTCTGAGTTCAAATGTTGCATGTTCTTTGGACTCAAAATACTGACGCTCCCATAACAAGGGATAATTTTCAAAACCTATGCTTTCGATATAATCTAAGTCCACCTCTTTGCTGTTGATCAGGTTGTAATTGGTCACAAGTGTGCCCCAGTTTATGGCACACGAGAGCACAAGTAGGATGTAAAATCCAAACGGGTTGCTTCTGAAGAGGAACCATGTATCTTTTTGATAATAAATCTTGTAAAGCGTCAGGAGCAATCCTAAGATCGAAAAACCAAGGTAATAATAAACTCCTATTCTTAAAAATGTCAGGGAGTAAGCCTCTATATAAAGTTGGTTTTTAAAAGCGGCCATAAGGATCAGGATCATATTCTGCGCAATCCAGAAATAGACAAGTGTTTTGATAATCTTAGATTTGGGATCAAAATTTATCTGTCCCCTGAAATAATAGATGATCAACGCAATGGCCAGAATAATCGACACTATGATTGCCCCAACACCCGAATGGACATAATCGGAATAGGTGATCCCTTTTGGCAATTCCCCTTTCAGGAACAGATAGTTAAAGTCGATCAAATTGAGAAAAAGCAACAACAGATTTAGTATTCCAAACATAAGCAAAGCTGAATACCGCTCGTTTTCAAAATTGGCAAACAGGTTGATACTGAAAGAGAACTTCGGTTTTGGGTAGTTTTCGCCAATTGTCTTTCCATAACTGTTCTCAATTTTAAGCAATTTCATTAATAACCTTGGGGGAAAAAAGAAAGAATACAAAATAGCCGAACCAAACAATGTGAAGAAAATCCACCCCCACTCGATGTTTCCCAACAGGGAAGCAAAATAAGCATCGAAAATCGGGTTGACCTCACGGTAAAGTGAAAGGAAGAGGAAAGAAACAACCACAACCACGAAAACCGGACCCAGCTTATTCGTCTTCTTCAGACTTTGTGTTTTCTGAGCCTTTTTTAACCGTTGTGCATTGTTGATCCCAAGTATCATAAATATCACTGATCCAAACACAGAAATTATTCCGCCCCCAAGGGCAACACCATAGGATGTGTTTTTGGATTTTTGAATGACCATCAGAATAATCATTGAGATTAAGCTCATCATAATTGTGAGGCTGTTGGCATAGATAGCAACGAAGAAGGATGAAAATAGAGTTCCGGCTGCAATGGTTAGCCATTGCTTGGTTTTACAGACTTTTGTGTTCATTAAAACTGAAGCTGATAGAAGCAGTCCTGCAAACAAAAGAACATTGATCCCGGGTAGTTGCTTGTAAAAGAGTAAAGTAAAACATACCACACTTAATAGATAGTACCAATTCCTGAATTTCATAATTAATTGATTTATAGAGTTATATAATAGAGAATATTTATTTTTACCTTTGCCACCCTTCAATGATGTAGTTCTTTTCAATCAGCTTCTTTTCCTGTTTCCCGGTTTCAGGCTTGAACCAGACTTCAAAACGGGCTGCATAAGGTTTGCCAAAATCACCTTCGTAGATCGTTAAATCGGAGGCCGTGCCAAAACGTAGAATATGATCTGTGTCGTTATTTATTCTGATTGAACTTTCCTTGGGTAACCTGTTTACTGAAAGGGGATAATCCTGGGTGATTTCATAAGCTTTCAGGTAGATTGTACCACATTCAATTTTGCCAGTCCAGAAATCAAATTTGTAAAGTCCTGGTTGAAATGAATTATAGAGTTGAAAATCTGCAGTTTTTCCTTGGGGGAAAGTTGGCCAGTCCGACTCTCTTTTATCTGAACCATCATTTTTTGGGTAGCTGATCTGAATATTTTCAGGGATTTTAAGGTTGTCTGCGAATCCATCCGGTTTAGATTGGATCTCAAAAAACTTGGCCAGTAAGAATAGCAAAACTACGATTGTTAAAAGAAGGATTAAAAGTCCCACAATCGCAAAACGGAAAATGGTTTTCCGTAATCTTTTGTCAAAGCATAATGTAAATAATTCGGTTATCATGTTGATTAATTGTTATATTTATGAGTCAACTTTGAAAAGCCTTTGTGGCATTTTTTTTATCTTTTCGGATTCGATTCATTTCTTTTATTTTTAAGTGTTGTTAGATCCCATAAAAATGAAAGTACTTTGAAATGCAAAGTAAGTCAACAAAAAAATAATCTAACCCCCTTTAATCAGTTTTTCAAGTGCATCAAGATGTGTTTTAAAAGCAGATTTACCTGAGGCTGTTGCCGAAAAACTTGTTCTTGGTTTACGGCCCACAAATTCTTTGTACATCACAATGTAACCAGTCCCCTCCAGAGCTTTCAAATGACTTGCCAGATTGCCATCAGTGAGATTCAGCATCTCTTTAAGTGCATTGAAATCCACATCATCATTAACCATCAGGATCGACATGATGCCCAACCTGACCCTGTTATCAAAAGCTTTGTTTAAATCGGCTATGATATTATTCATGAAATACTTAGATTACTGAATATTACGGTCAAATTTAAAGTACATCAGGATTCCATAAATCAGGTGGAAAATTCCAAAGCCAATCATCCAGAAAATTAACCCGAAACCATAAAACAGGAGTGCGGCAAGACCAATTGCGATTTCGGCCAAACCAAGCCAATGTGTATAACTAACGGTATATTTGCCCGCATTGACAAGTGCGAGTCCATAAAATATAAGCATCGAGGGAGCAACCAAACCGTAAATCTTAAACTTGAATACAAGTGCCAGTATAAACAGCCCACCTGCGATCAGCGGAATAAGCATGGACACTGTTAGCAGCTTAGCACTCTTGTCCCAAATGGGAAGGTTTTTCTTTTTGGCATTTCTGCGGGTAAACACAAAAGCAAGTGCGATAGCAACAAGAATTGTGGAAATTCCAAGGATCAAGAAAAATATGATCTGATTGATTGATACCGTTTGGGAATCCATTCCAACATGCACATTATCAAGTACATTGATGTAACCTAAATAAATGGATGCAATCGTTCCGCTGATCAAGGCCGTAATTCCGGCTCCAATTCCCGACAATCCACTTAACGACATAAACTTTGAGGAGCGTTCCATCATCGACCTAATCTCTTGTATGCTTTCCAGATATTGATTCTTGTCTTCCATATAAAAGTACTTTGAGATGCAAAGTTAAATAATTTTTACAAAGAACAAAGTAAAACAACAATTTTTTTTTTATTTTTGAGAATGGCCCGGAGGTTGTTTATTTCTTTTTTTTACAAGTCAAAGGAACCCCCGAATCATTCTAAATGAAAGAAAATGAGTATATCAAAGATCATCACCATGCCTGTAACAGGTTTAACCTGTATCAATTGTGCATCTGCCATAGGATTGAATGTTAAGAAATTAAAAGGTGTTACAGAGGCGAACGTTGAATTTGCAACCGAAAGGCTCACCGTAAGTTTTGATCCTTCGTTGTTGAGCGAGAAAGAGATTGTTGCGGCAGTGAGCAGGATAGGGTATGGTATTGCGACGGGTAAACTTGATTTGCCTGTCACTGGTCTGGAGGACAATACAGATGCTTTAACCTTGGAAAAGATACTAAACAAGCAGAATGGTGTACTTAATGCGTCTGTGGGTTTCGGTAACGGGCGGCTGAGTTTGGAATACATTCCTGGAATGACAAGTATCGCAGAACTTGCCGGCGTGATACGCAAAGCCGGATTCGAAATCATACAGGGTAACGATCCGGAGGAAATTGAAGACATCGAAGCGATGGTTCAGGCTTCGGAAATGTGCAGACAGAAGAAATTGTTGATAATCGGCTTGATTTTCACGATTCCTCTGATCATTTACAGTATGATGCGTGATTTCAGGTTGGTTGGTTTTGAATATGATCAATTTTTGATGCTCTTTGCAGCTACGATTGTTCAGTTTGTTGTGGGTTGGCAGTTTTACGTCGGTGCCTATAAAAGCCTTCGGTATGGAAGTGCAAATATGGATGTGCTGATCGTTATGGGTTCTTCAATTGCTTATTTTTCAAGTCTTCTTGTCACAATTGGGGTTATCAGCAATCCAAATGTTTATTTCGAAACCGGTGCTGCAATTATCACCCTGATCAGGCTGGGAAAATACCTTGAGGCAGGCGCAAAGGGGAAAACTTCCGAAGCGCTTAAAGCATTGGCAGGTTTACGCCCCAAAAATGCTAGGGTAGTCAGGAATGGGAATGAAAGCGAACTTCCTGTTGATCAGGTTATTGTAGGTGATACAATAGTCGTCCGTCCGGGTGAAAAAGTTCCGGTTGACGGCATTATTTGTGAAGGTCACTCTGCTTTTGAAGAGGCAATGCTCACAGGCGAATCGATGCCTGTCAGTAAAGGTCCTGGCGATGAAGTGATTGGGTCTTCGATCAACCGCGAAGGAATGATAAGGTTTGAAGCAACCAAGGTTGGCAAAAATACCACACTGGCGCAGATCATACGCCTCGTTCAGGAAGCTCAGGGAAGTAAAGCACCTATTCAGAAGCTTACTGACGAAATTGGAAAGTACTTTGTCCCCATCATTATCGGTATATCACTTTTTACTTTTATTGGTTGGATTTACGTTGCGCAGATCGGATGGACCGGTGCCATGATCAATGCAATTGCTGTACTTGTAATCGCTTGTCCCTGTGCAATTGGATTGGCAACACCGACAGCCATTATTGTGGGTACCACTAAAGCTGCCGAAAACGGTATTTTATTTAAGAATAGCGAAATTCTGGAGCGTGCCGGGAAAGTCAATATTGTTGTCTTTGATAAAACAGGCACAATTACATGTGGGAAACCGGAGGTCACCGATATCGAAACGTTGGGTACAATGGATGAAAACGAAGTACTACGTTTGGCTGCCAGTGCAGAGCGGGGTTCAGAACATCCATTGGGACAGGCAATTGTAAAAGCGGCTGCGGATAAGGTTATCCACCTTTCCGAACCTGTGCAATTCCGTTCATTTGGAGGTTTTGGAATCAGGGCCATCGTTGACGATAAAATAATCGTCATCGGAAACCTGAGGATGATGCAAAATGAAGAAATAGATATTTCCGCCATTCAAATGAAAGTATTGAATATTCAAACCCAGGGAAAAACAGCACTGATCGTTTCTATCAAAACAGTTGATGGTACCTGTCCAGCCGTTCCGATAGGAATCATTTCACTCGCAGATACCGTTAAACCCGGAGCAAAGGAAGCGATCAGTGATTTGCGGCAACTGGGCCTTGATATCGTCATGATCACTGGCGACAATCAAAGCACTGCCGATGCAATTGCCCGTCAGGTTGGTATTGAACGTGTGCTGGCAGATGTTTTACCCGGAGATAAAGCCAGGGTGATAAAGGAACTTCAGACCTCAAATTCATTGGGAAATTACGAAAATCCTATCATTGCGATGGTTGGCGATGGAATTAATGACGCACCGGCTCTTGCCCAGGCCGATGTGGGTATTGCCATTGGCACCGGAACCGATATTGCAATTGCTGCGGCTGGCGTTACCCTTGTTGGTGGGGAGGTTTCAGGCGTGGGACGTGCAATTTCCCTATCACGGGGCACCTCCCAAACAATTGTACAAAACCTGATCTGGGCTTTGTTTTACAATGTTGCACTAATTCCTATTGCTGCCTACGGTTTACTGAGTCCGATGTTTGCTGCAGGGGCAATGGCTTTCAGCTCCTTATTTGTTGTTACAAACAGCCTTCGGTTAAGAGTCTACAAAGTCCATACTTTTGTGCAAAAAAAATCTTTGTTAAGCCAGGGAATGACACTTTTGCCCCGAATAATCGCACCTGCCATTGCCTTGGCCATTCTGATTATTGGCCCGATGGTTATTATGCCTGGTAAAATGGAGATTTTGGGTACAAACCCCGGCAACATGAAACCCCTTATTATGATGGTTATGGCCATTTCAAATGCCTTGATTGCCATATCTTATGCTTCCATCCCTTTTTTCCTGATTATTTTTGTCCGTAAACGGAAGGATATGCCTTTCACCTGGATCATCTTCCTTTTCGGATTGTTTATCCTGGCATGTGGAACCACACATATTTTCCACGTAATTGGCCTGTGGTGGGATGTAAACTGGTGGCAGGCCTCTGTTGATGCAATTTGCGCAATGGTTTCAGTGGCGACCGCAGTTGTTGTCTGGCCCGTACTGCCGCGATTGTTATCGATCCCAAGCCCCAATCAATTAAAAATGGTCAACGCTGAATTGCGCAAGGAGAAAGACAAACTTGTTTATACACAGGCTGAATTGCACAAGGCTTATGAAGAAGTCGAACACCGTGTGAAAGAGCGAACAGAGGAATTGATGATTGCCAACAGGTTCTTGTTGGATGAAATTAACGGGCGCAAAAAGGCTGAAGAGGAGGTTAGGAAACTTAACCAGTCATTGGAACTTCGGGTCATTGAACGTACCGAAAAACTGGAGGCTGCCAATAAAGAACTTGAAGCTTTTTCTTATTCCATTTCTCATGACCTGAGGGCGCCTTTGCGTCATATCAGTGGGTTTATCAGCCTTTTTCTCGAATGTAAAACGACAGAATTAACGAAGGAGGAACTTGGTTACCTTGATGTTGCAGTTAAATCCTCGGAGGAGATGGGCAAATTGATCGATGCGCTCCTCTCATTTTCACGATTGAACCGTTCTGAACTCCGGAAAGTGAAAATAAATACGATTCAGTTGATCAACAATTCATTGCAACTGTTCCAACCTGAGATAATTTCCAGGAATATCCAAATAGTGATAAACGAGATTCCTGATTCCTGGGCTGACCAACAACTCCTTAGTCAGGTTTGGACCAACTTAATTTCAAATGCTGTAAAATATACAGGTAAAAAAGAAAAAGCCATGATTGAGTTTGGTAGTTTTGTAGAAAACATCGAAACTGTATTTTTTATCAAAGACAATGGTGCAGGGTTCAATATGAAATATGTCGACAAATTGTTCAACGTTTTTCAGAGGCTTCACAAACCCCGTGATTTTGATGGCATCGGCATTGGTCTGGCCAATATTCATCGGATCATAGCCCGTCATGGAGGCCATTGTTGGGCAGAAGGTGAAGTCGGAAAGGGGGCAACCTTCTATTTTAGCCTACCCGATCAAATCAGTTAAATTTGATTGTTAATTAACTAATATTCAATATTATATAATTCATGAATATGAAATCAACCATTAAGTGCATCCTGCTCATCGATGACAGTATAAATGATGTTACCTTGATAAAAGCCTCCCTTCAAAATTCACATTTTGGGAATGAGATCGTAGTGGCAGAAGATGGTGAAGAAGCAATTGATTACTTATACAAAAGGAATAAGTATGCTGATGATCAAAGTGATGAACCGGTTTTTATTTTACTCGATATCAAGATGCCATTGATGGACGGCATTGAAGTATTAAAGGTGATCCGTTCTGATCCCAAATTCAACAAGGTACCGATTATTATGCTTACCTCCTCGCGTGACAGCCATGACCTCAAGGAATGTTACGACAATGGAGCCAATTCGTTTGTTGTTAAACCAGTAAATATCAATGATTTTATGCTGGTTGTGAAAGAATTGGGACAATACTGGGTTGTTGTAAATGAAATACCTGAATAATTCTCAAAAATAGAAATGGAAAGTACAATTAAGTTACTTCATCTTGAAGACAACCCATCAGATGCTAAGTTGGTGCAGGCGGCATTGAGAAAAGCCCATGTTCAGTTCGATTATTATTTTGTGGATAATGAACAGGATTACCTGAATATTCTTGAGACTAAACATATTGATATTATCCTGTCCGATTATCATTTACCCGATTACAGCGGAACAGAAGCTTTATTTGTGGCAAAAACCCGGTATCCGCATATTCCTTTTGTTTTTATCAGTGGAACTATGGGTGAGGATGTGGCAATTGAATCGCTGTTGAATGGGGCAACTGATTATGTACTGAAAAACAAAATGGAACGGTTGGTTCCTGCTGTTCACCGGGCATACAATGAATTGCAGGTACAAAAAGCAAGACAGGTTGCTGAGAACGAGCTCATGAAGCTATCGAGGGCTGTTGAGCAAAGTCCAAACTCTGTGATTATTACCGATATCAATGGGATAATGGAATATGCAAATTCGGCAACATCTAAATTGACCGGATACACAATGGAAGAAATAATAGGTCAAAATCCAAGAATTTTTAGTTCTGGCGAAAAGACAAGGGAAGAATACACATTTTTATGGAACACAATCCTTTCAGGAAGGGAGTGGTTTGGTGAATTCCACAACAAGAAGAAAAATGGTGAATTGTATTGGGAATCAGCAAGTATTGCCCCACTTTTTTCTGAAAACGGTGAAATAACAAATTTTCTGGGGATTAAAACAGACATTACGGAGAGTAAAAAGTTAACTTTGGAGCTCATCAAATCAAAAGAACATGCTGAGGAAAGTGACCGGTTAAAATCTGCTTTCCTCGCCAATATGAGCCATGAAATCAGGACACCTATGAATGGCATTCTCGGCTTTGCTGAGTTGTTAAAGGAGCCAGGACTCACTGGCGAAGAACAGCAGGAATACATCCGGATCATACAAAAGAGCGGAGCCCGAATGCTTAACATTATCAATGAGATTGTCGATATTTCGAAAATTGAAGCCGGTGTGGTAAAATTGAATTTAACGGAGACGAATATAAACGAACAAACCGAATACATTTATACATTCTTTAAACCTGAAGTTGAGGGCAAAGGTTTGAAGTTACAGCTTAAAAACACTTTACCTCGAAAAGAAGCAATTATCGAAACCGACGGCGAAAAACTATATGCCATTTTTATGAACCTTGTTAAAAATGCAATTAAATACACTGTAAATGGTTCAATAGAAATAGGTTATGACGTTATTGTAGAGACGCAATGCATTGCGTCTCTACAATTTTTCGTAAAAGACACAGGTATGGGTATTCCCAAAGACCGTCAGTCAGCTATTTTTGAACGGTTTGTTCAAGCCGATATCGAAGACAAAAAGGCTCAGCAGGGAGCTGGTCTAGGACTAACCATTACAAAGTCGTATGTCGAAATGCTGGGTGGCAGGATATGGGTCGAAAGCGAAGAGGGGAGTGGTTCAACATTTTATTTCACATTACCTTATACGGTGCATCAGAATGAAACTTCCGGAGTCAGAATTGAAAAATCCAATCATGAAACGGAAGTGCAGATTATTGCCAAAATACCGGGATTGAAAATCCTGATTGCTGAAGACGATCTAACTTCTGGTATATTGATCAATATTATTGTTGGTAAGTTGTCCAGGGAAATCATTAAAGTACGGAGCGGACAGGAAGCGATTGCGGCTTGCAGGGAACATCCTGATATTGATCTGATTTTGATGGATATCCAAATGCCTGCAATGGGTGGATATGAAGCTACAAGGCAAATCAGGCAATTTAATAAGGAAGTCGTAATTATTGCCCAAACAGCTTTTGGCCTATCGGGCGACAAGGAAAAGGCATTGGCTGCAGGCTGCACCGACTATATTGCAAAGCCAATCAACAAGTTGTTGTTATTGGAGCTGATACAAAAGCATTGTCAGAAAAAATCGTAATTAATATTTTTGTATTTTTGAAAAAAAAAGATGACAGTATCCGATTTAAAGCTGAAAATATTTCGACAAATTGATTCCTTGGAAAAGAATCGGTTAGAGGAACTTTACGAAGTATTAGCAAATTTCGTAAATGATCAGAATAGAGGAAATGATACGGGAAAAATGACCGATGAACAATGGCAGGGGATATTGGATGCAATTGATGAAATTGATTCAGGTAAAGGTATTCCACATGACGAGGTTATGGTTGAAATTCGTAAGAAATACTCAAATGTTTAAAAAGATAGTTTGGTCACCTTTATCGAAGAAAGACTTTTTTTCCATCCTTGATTATCTTCAAATAAACTGGAATGACAAGGTAGTTCAAAGTTTTATTGATACGACAGATAGATCAATAGAACTGATTTTAACGAACCCAAAGCAGTTTCCCTTGGCAAAAAAAAACAAAAAGGTAAGAAGATGTATCCTGACGAAGCACAATTCTTTGTTCTTCATTGAAAATATGGAATCTATCAACATTTTAAGGATATTTGACAACCGACAAGATCCACGAAAGTTGAAATTTTAAATAACCGCCTCATACATTACCTCAATCGGATGAACCGCCGATTTACCGGTCCCATCTTTGATATGGTGCCTGCAACTTGTACCAGGGGCAGTAATAATAGTCGTTGGGGTACTTTTTCTAACTTCAGGAAACAACACCATTTCGCCAATTTGCATCGAAAGCTCAAAATGTTCCTTTTCGTACCCAAACGATCCGGCTATTCCGCAACAACCGGTTTTCAATTCCTGAACGGTATAATTCTCTGGCAAAGTGAGCATCCTTCGTGTGGATAGGGAAGAGGCCACTGCTTTTTGCTGACAATGGGCATGGAGTTTGATCTCCCTTTTCTTGTTGGTAAATTGCGATGCGGTGATATTCCCTTTCTCCATCTCGCGAACAAAAAACTCATCGAAAAGAAGTGCGTTTTTACCCAGTTCAATCGCTGTTTCACGAAGTTGCGAATCGACCAGTTCTGGATATTCGTCCCTGAAGGTAAGGATTGTGGAAGGTTCGATACCGATCAATGGGGTTTCGGACGTGATTATATCTCTGAGCATTAGGATATTGGTAGTAGCTATTTTCTTAGCCTCGCGTACAAGGCCCTTGGAAAGATAGGTTCTGCTGCTTTCACGATGCTTAGGGATGACAACTTCATATCCCAGCTTGTTTAAAAGAAGTATGGCCATGATCCCGATTTCCGATTCCTGGAAGTTCGTAAATTCATCGGCAAAAAGGTAAACTTTTCCATTTGTCCCCGGTTTGCTTTTGTGTTTCGCGTCCCAATTTCTTAAACTTTGAGATGAATAGCCAGGTATTTTTCGATCCGGATGAAAACCAATTAACTTGTTGATTCGTGGCTGATTAAGGAAGTAATTGGTTATCGGACGGAATGCCATCGCAAGTCTTCCCAACCTTGGCAAATAGGCGATCAACTTTGACCTGAACGGTATCCCGTTTTCGTCGTAATATTGCTGCAGAAATTCGGCTTTGATCTTTGCCATATCCACGTTTGACGGACATTCGCCTTTGCAACCTTTACACGAAAGGCAGAGATCCAGAACTTTATATACCTCTTTATGAAACAATGAGTTATCATTTTCGGGCCGGTGCATGAATTCGCGGAGCATATTTGCCCTGGCACGGGTGGTTTTGTCTTCATCGCGGGTGGCCATATAAGTCGGGCACATTGTTCCGCCAATAATTTCCGATTTCCTGCAATCTCCTGATCCATTGCACATTTCAATGGCACGCAAATAACCATGGGTAGAGGAGAAATCGACAGTCGTTGAAATTTCGGGGTAGCGGTTCGTCAACTCGTATCGCAGGTTTTGGGTGATGGGTGGCACATCGGTGATTTTTCCTGGATTTAATACGTTCCACGGGTCCCAGGTCTTTTTTATCGCTTTGAACAAACTATAGATCTCCTCCCCAAACATAAATGGGATAAACGAGCCGCGCAACCTTCCATCGCCATGTTCTCCCGACAGTGATCCCCTGAATTTCTTCACCAAAGCTGCAACATCTTGCGCCAGATCAGCATATACCTTTTGATCGACCGGGTCCTTAAGGTTCAGAAGTGGCCTGAGGTGCAGTTCGCCGGTCGCAATATGGGCATAATAGATGCAGCTCAATCCGTATTTTGCAATCATAGTTTTAAATTCCGCCACATAGGCCGGCAGTTTTTCGGGGGCAATTGCGGTATCTTCGATAACAGTTGTACTTCGTTTATCGCCGGGAATATTGGAGAGCAGCCCTAATCCGGCAGTTCGCAATTCCCACACTTTTTTGATCTGGTCATCGCCAAAAACCAAAGGGAAGTGGTAACCATAGCCAGCTTCGGTAAGCTCCTGTACCATAGCTATATGTGCTTCTTCTATCTCTTCACGGGTATCGGCTGCAAATTCGATCATCAGGATGGCCTTGGGATCTCCCTCGATAAAAAACCTGTTTTCGCGCATCGACAGGCTCTCTTGGGTACAGTTCATGATAATATCGTCCATCAGCTCTATTGTAGATGGGTGGTGCCTCAGAACGATAATATTGGCATAAAGGGCTTCCTCAAGCGACGAAAAGTGTGCCGGTACCACACATTTGATTTTGGGAGGCAAAGGGATCAGGTTCAGTTTAATAGCAGTCGTAAATGCAAGAGTCCCTTCCGACCCTGCCAGGAGTTTGGAAAAATTAAATGTGTTCCCATTATTTAAGAATGGATCGGTATCCATCAAATAATCAACAGCATAACCCATATTCCGGCGGGTGACGGCTGGCTCAGGATAGACTTCCGTGATTTTATCCCTGGTCTGTTGATCCGAAAGTACTTCCTTGATTTGCTGATAGATTATTGTTTCCAGTTTTTCGGGATTCCCATCACATTTCGCTTTGAATTCAGCTTTTGTTAGCGGACCAAAGGTAACTTCTGAACCATCGGCCAACAAGGTTTCTACTTCCAGAACATGTTCACGGACGCTTCCATAAATCAGAGACCGTAATCCACAGGAGTTATTGCCCAACATCCCACCTATCCGGCAACGGTTGGTTGTCGATGTTTCAGGTCCGAACTGCAATCCGTATGGTTTTAAGTAAATATTTAATTCAGAGAGATTTACACCTGGTTGTACCACAATCCAACGTTCATTCCTATTGAATTCGAGAATCTGGTCCATGTATTTTGAGATATCGACCACGATTCCGGGACCCACGACCTGACCTGCCAGGGATGTTCCAGCCCCACGTGGAATTACTGAGGTTTGGTGTTCGCGTGCAAATTTCAAAATCAACCTCACGTCTTCTTTGTGGCGTGGTAGCACCACTGCTTGTGGCAATTCGCGGTAGGATGAAGCATCTGTTGAATAAATTACCCTTTTTGTGTGATCTGTATAGAGTTCACCATCAATTGATTGTGCCAATTGGTCGAATGGAAGTCCGTTTTTCATCATATTAATATAATTGCCCGCGAAAGTACAAAAGTTTATAATAATTTATGATTCTATGTGAACCTTTGAACCTTCGCGTCTTCCTGGCAAAAAGTAAGTCCTATAGTTCTCTAATTATTTCAACTTATTTCAATTTTAATTCCAATTTCCAATTTCCAATTTCTAATTTCAATTTTATTTCCCCGTTTTCTCCATTCTCCCTTTTTCGTTCTCCCTTCTCCCTATTTCCATTTATTTCCCTATTTCTATTTATTTCCTTTTTTTAAAGAGAAGGTCGTTATATATTTTGTACTTTAGTTCGATATTTAATCAATTACAAACAATCAGACTTACAATGGAAAGACGGAATTTTATCAAAACATCGGCGTTTGTTGCTGCTGCAGCCACGGCCTCAGCATCTGTATCAGCTTCTGAAACACAGGTTAATCCCCCAGCCCAGAAAGAATTTTATGAGTGGAAAGTTTACCATTTCAAAAATGGGGGCGCAAAAACCAAGGTTGAAACCTTTTACAAACAGGCACTTATCCCTTATCTGAACAAAAAGGGTGTAAAGGTTGGAGCATTTGGCGAATACAGCCTTACCGAACCGCCAGTCATCTACTTTCTGCTTGTTTATCCTTCAATGTCTGAATATCAGGCTATTAAGAAAGATATGTGGAAGGATACGGATTTTGTGGCTGCCGGTAAAGGTTACTTTGAAACCACTGCCGAGTTGGGGACGTTTACGCGTTTTGAAACCTATTTGATGGAAGCCTTTGATGGGATCCCAAAATTAAAGATGCCTGCAAAAGAGCGCACGATGTTTGAATTGCGTACCTATGAAAGCAACAACGAAGAGGCTGCACAACGCAAGATCAAGATGTTCAATTCGGAAGAGATGGGCATTTTTGAAAAAGTGGGTTTGAAATGCCTGTTTTTTGGAGAAATCCTTGCAGGTCCGCAGATGCCTGCTTTAATGTACATGCTCAGCTTTACCGATATGGCAGAACGCACAGCCCTCTGGAAAAAATTTGGCGAAAGTCCAGAATGGAATACCTTGAAAGCCAAACCGGAGTTTGCCTTTACGGTAAGCGTGGTCAACAAGATATTCTTGCTGCCGCTAGATTATTCGCAGATTTAGGGCTGGCGGCTAGCTGCTGGTAACTGGCTGCTGGTAACTGGCGACAGGCAGTTCATCGTTGCTGGCTTTATGCTTTTTTAGAGGTTGTCCCGAAAGGTTTATTTTAACGCAAAGTTCGCTAAGGTTTCGCATAGAACGCAAATATAAGTACTGAATATCAGCTTTTTGCGAACATTGCGATTTTATTTTAGTGAACATTGCGGTAATATTTCAGGCTTTAAGGACACCTTTTTGTATTTGAAAAGCACCTTCCTATATCCCCAAACTCATTGGCCTCTCTTCGACCGCACTTTTGGCTTCATTGTATAACCAGGCAACCTTCTTAAACTTGCAATATTCCTAAATGCAAATTTGAAAAAGTAAAATTGACTCTTTAAGTACATTCAAATTAGGGTTTATTTTTCACGATACACAAAAAATAATGACAATAAATTTTAAAAGTACAGAATAACTTTGTACATTTGTTATGACATGGTGTTTGTTTCTTTTTTTATAACTCCGATTTCATGAAAATTAAAATTAAACGAATATTGTTTTGCATTACGGCATTTTCCTTGTCATTACAAATTGCAGCACAAGACCTGATCTACAAAAAGAACGGTGAAATCGTCAAAGCCAAAATCTTAGGTGCATCTGATGAAAGCCTCTCGTATAGACTATTCAATCATTTTGATACTCTAACCTGGGTAATCAATACCCATGCAATTGATAGCATAATTTACCAGAATGGTATAAGAACTTCATTTAAGAAGGTTAATATTGTTGGCTATCAACCACACAAAGTTCAGAATGTCTATGATACCCATCATTTAATAGGCTTGGATTTAGCAGGTTACCTGATTTACCATAACCTGACCTTCTCCTACGAATATCTGCCTGGTACTGCCAAATGGGGTTTTAAAGCTGCATATGCAAAACAATTAGTGCCGGTTAGATATTTTGATAATGGGTTTAATTTTGCGAGAATTCCGGTTTGGAGTACCCGGTTAGAGATCAACTATTACATTTTTCCGGTACGGACCTTCCGCTTTGGTACGGGACTCAGTTATATTTTCGGGAAATATCCTTCTAACCTCTATTATGCACCAGGATCAGATGGCCGAAATATAAGGGGTGAGGCTCTAAGTCTTTTCGGGTTTTATAATTTTAATAAATACTTGGCAATTAACCCTGGATTTGATATTCCGCTTTCATTTTATCCTTCATCAACTATTTCTAATACAACTTTTCGATGCGAAATCCTTTTTAACTTTTAAATCACTTAGCTATGAAAACCTGGTTTCAGAATCAAAAATCATCGTTTGTATTATTACGTGTTTTGCATAGAATTCCTAAGAAACGGGTCATGCGTTGGGTCTCTGTTATGCTTGTTTTTGCAGTACTTAATTTGACAATTGGTTGTCGAAATTATTTCATCGCAAAATCAACACCTCTTCCATCTTCCGAAAAAATTGCCACTGTAGTGGATGATAGTACGAAGAGGATCATTGTTCATTTTAACGGGAAAAAATGGCTGTTAGCGGATATTCTATTAAAGAACAATATTTTAACAGGTAAATTGTATGAATATAAATATTTCCCTACTGTAAAACCAGTCAAGCCCAACAAAGCCAACCGCTACCTTTATCGGCCAAGTCTTGACCAAAGATACCTTCTAAACGAAGTGCATCTCTATTTGGAAGAATTTGCAGACATGGGCAATAACCAGGTGTCCATTCCTGTGAAATCAATCAGTAAGATTGAAATATATGACCCCGACACTGCTGCTACAATCGGTTCCTGGGTTTTAGGTGTAATTTGTGTATTGGGTATCCCACTATTCATTACCTTATTAGCTTTCCTTCTAAAGGAATCATGCCCGTTTATTTACACATGGGATGGGGAAAACTACCAATTCGCAGGCGAAATATACAGCGGCAGCATCCATAAACCGATTGAGCGGAACGATTATCTGAAACTTCCAACCTATCCCGGTCAGCAATCCTATACGATCAAGATAACCAATGAGGTTAAAGAAATTCAGCACACTAACCTTTTGGAACTTCTTGTGATTGATCATCCTGAAAACACGGGTGTTTTGGTGGATAAATATGGTAAAATCACAACGATGAGCCAACCTGTTGCACCTGTTAAGGCTTCAAATCTTGTGGGGGAAGATATTACCAAACTGGTAGCTTCGAAAGACAATTTGTTTTATCAGAGCAATTCAAAGGACAAAGATCTTCCGCTGAAAGATGGAGTGATCCTCACATTTCCTAACCAGACCAATGCTAAAAGTGCTAGATTGGCTATACATGCCAAGAATTCGATTGTACTCGATTATATGCTGGGACAGTTTCATAAGATGTTCGGTACAGCCTATAAGGGATATGCGAAAAAACAGGAGAAATCGTCGGGTGCAGATATGCGGAAGTGGAGCCTTGACCAGGGAATCCCACTGTCGCTGTATATTGAACGCAATGGAAAATGGGATTTTGTGGATTATTACAACATAGCAGGTCCCATGAAATTTAAGGATGACGTACTTTCTATCCCATTGAATGGGAAGGAAACAAATCCCCTCAAGGTGAAACTGGAATTTGGTAATTTTTTATGGGAAATCGACTATGCCGCGGTTGACTATTCAGATGACCAGAAAGTTACCTCATATACAATTTCTGCCAAATCGGCAATTAACGAGGAACAAAAGGATGTTGTTAGTTTGCTGAACAAAGATGATGGCAAATATTATACTCAGCCCACAATGGAGAACAAGGCTGAAGTAACATTTGATCTGCCTACACCTACCAACACGAGCCGGACGGTCATACTTCATAGCAAAGGTTGGTACGAAATACTTCTTAATCCTGTTGGCAAGCCTGACATCAATAAACTGAAGTCATTCAGGCAGCCCGGGCAATTTAACAGGTTTGTCAACGAACAATTGAAAAAAATGGAACAACAGGTATCACAGGCACAATAATCGGGAAAAATTGCAATAAGGATAAAAAGTTCAGAACACGTTGTAAATTTAACATGACATTTCGTTTGTTTCATCTTTTATAACTCCGATATCATGAAAACTAAAATTAAACGAGTATTGTTTTGCATTGCGGCACTTTTAATGACATTACAAATTGCAGCACAAGACCTTATCTTCAAGAAAAACGGTGAAATCGTTAAAGCCAAAATCCTGGAGGCATCTGATGAAAGCCTCTTGTACAAACTGATCAACCCTGTTGATAGTTTAACCCGGGTTCTCAATACCCATGCAATTGATAGCATAATTTACCAGAATGGTACAAGAACTTCATTTAAAAAGGTAAATATTGTTGGCAATCAACCACAAAAAGATCAGAATACCTTTGATACCCACAATTTAATAGGCTTTGACATGGCCGGTTACTTATTTTACAGGAACCTGACCTTCTCTTACGAATATCTGCCAGGTAATGCCAGATGGGGTTTTAAGGTGGCAATTGCAAAACAACAAAACCCTGGTGGATATTATATTGATACAGGTTTTAATTTTGCAAGAATTCCGGAGCGGAGTACCCGATTTGAGATCAACTATTACATTTTCCCGGTACGAACCTTTCGCTTTGGTACGGGTCTCAGTTATATTTTTGGGAAATATTCCCCTTCTCCCTATTATTATACACCAAAGCCATTTACCCAGGATATGAAGGGTGGTATTCTAAGTCTTTTCGGTTATTATAATTTTAATAAATACCTGGCATTAAACCTTGGATTTGATGTTCCGTTTCTATTTGATCCTTCTGCAAATTATGTTAATACTATTTTTCGATGCGAATTTTGTTTAAATTTTTAAACTTCTTAGATATGAAAACCTGGTTTCAAAATCAAAAATCATCTATTTTACATTTTCTTGTTTCAAATAGAATTCCTAAAAAGCAGGTCATGCGCTGGGTCTCGGTGATGCTTATTTTTGCAGTAATCAACCTGACCATCGGATGCCGGAACTATTTCAAAGTAACCACTTCAAATCAGCCATCTTCAGAAAAAATGGCTGGTATGAATTTAGCCGAAAAATCGATTATCGTCCATTTCAACCAAAAAAAATGGTTGCTAACCGATATCCAATTAAAAGATAATAAGTTAACGGGAGTGTTGAATGACTATCTGATGCCGCCAACTGTTAAACCTGTGAAGCCAGACAGACCCAACCGGTATCTTACAAGGGCTGCGCATAGCCAAAGATACCTGCTCAACGAGGTACACCTTTATCTCGACGAGTTTACCGACCTCGGAAACAGGAAGGTTTCCATTCCCATAAGCTCAATCAGTAAAGTTGAAATCTACGATAAAGATACTGCATCAACGGTGGGTTCTTATTTTTTGGGATCACTTGGGATTACTGCAGGTGCTTTTCTTATAGTTACTACAATTGTGTTTCTTACAAAAGAATCGTGCCCGTTTATTTACACAAAAGATGGAGACAACTATCAATTCGCAGGCGAAATTTACAGTGGAAGCATCCACAAGCCACTTGAGCGGAACGATTACCTGAAACTGCCAACCTATCCTGGTCAACATTCATATACACTCAAGATAACCAATGAGGTTAAAGAAATCCAGCACACCAACCTTTTGGAACTTCTTGTGATTGACCATCCTGAAAACACGGGTATTTTGGTGGATAAATATGGTAAAATCACAACGATGGGCCAACCTGTTGCACCTTTTAAGGCTTCAAATCTTGCGGGAGAAGATATTACCAAACTGGTATCTTCGAAAGACAATTTGTTCTATCAGAGCAATTCAAAAGACAAAGATCTTCCGCTGAAAGATGGAGTAATCCTCACATTTCCTGGTCAGGCTAATGCAAAGAGTGCTAAATTGGCAATACATGCCAAGAATTCGATTTTACTCGATTATATGCTGGGGCAATTTCACAAGATGTTTGGTTCAGCTTATAAGGGATATATGAAGAAACAGGAGAGATCGTCGGGTGTCGAAATGCGGAAGTGGAGCCTTGAACAGGGAATCCCACTGTCGCTGTATGTTGAGCGGGAAGGCAAATGGGATTTTGTGGATTATTACAACATCGCAGGTCCCATGAAATTTAAGGATGACGTACTTTCTATCCCATTGAATGGGAAGGAAACCAATCCGTTAAAGGTGAAACTTGAATTTGGCAACTTCTTATGGGAAATAGACTATGCCGCCGTTGACTATTCAGATGACCAGAAAGTTACCTCTTATACCATTCCTGCCAAAACGGCGATCAACGAGGAACAAAAGGATGTTGTGGGTTTGCTGAACAAAGATGATGGCAAATACTACACGCAGCCAACATTGGACAACAAGGCTGAAGTAACATTTGATCTGCCTACACCTACCAACTCGAGCCGGACGGTCATACTTCACAGCAAAGGTTGGTATGAAATTCTTCTTAATCCTGTTGGCAAGCCTGACATCAATAAACTGAAGTCATTCAGGCAACCCGGGCAATTTAACAGGTTTGTCAACGAACAGATGAAGCGGATGGCACAACAGGTTTCGCAGGTACAATAATAGAAAGGTAATTCATTATTTCCATAAACTGCAATTATGTCAGAAACACCGAAATTAATAACCGGATGGAGTGCTGGCTTTATCCGAAGAAAAGTCCTTTTGTTTATCATTGCAGAGGCATTTAAGCTTTATCGTAACCCGTATCGGGCTATTTCAGAAATGAAAAGGTTGCGCGATCTTCGTAATAAGGTTCATGGCAATACTGTCATTTCAAAATACGTCAAATCGGGCAACCAATATTTTTGGAATTCTGATTACTGCGGCTATCCTTCCAAAAATCTAAAAAGTGCAATCCACGGCGAGTTCCTTAGAAATAATGGAACTATTACCGGGAATTTCAACAATCAGCCGCAACTTCAGACACTTATCTGGGGAATCACGAACCGTTGCCCTTTGTCTTGCAGCCATTGTTACGAATGGGATAATATCGCGCAGTACGACAAGTTAAACCTGCAGGAATTAAAGAAGATTCTCGCAGTTTTCAAGGCCAATGGAATACGTCATATCCAGTTCAGTGGCGGTGAACCTTTGGCCCGTTTCAGCGATCTTGTGGAACTTGTCAGGGAAGCCTCATCTACAATGGATTGCTGGGTCCTTACTTCCGGGTTTGGACTGACGCACGATAAAGCATCGGCCCTCAAAAGTGCAGGTCTGAAAGGTGCCAATATCAGCCTCGATCACTGGAACCCGGATATGCACAACAATTTCAGAAATAATGGTAAGAGTTATGCTATGGCGACCGAGGCAGTACGAAATTGTCTTGATGTGGGAATGATAGCGAGTCTTTCATTGTGTGCAACGCGCGAATTTGTTAATGATGAAAACCTTTTAGAATACGCAAAATTAGCTAAACACCTTGGTGCAAATTTCATAAGGATCCTGGAGCCTAGGGCTATAGGGAAATTTGCCCGGCAAAAAGTCCATCTTGAAAATCAGCAGGTTGAGATGGTCTCCGACTTTGCCATCCGGATGAATACGGACCCTAGTTACAAAGACTTTCCAATCGTTACCTTTTTCGGATATCACCAACGGAAAATGGGCTGCTTTGGTGCCGGTAACCGATACTTTTACATCGACCCCAATGGCGATGCACATGCCTGTCCTTTTTGCCGTGGAAAAATTGGCAACTTATTGGAACAACCTTTTATTGAAATCCTGGATAAAATGAAAAGTATAGGTTGTCACCAATTTGAAAATCAGGTATAATAGCTGAGGACCAAAGTCGGGCAAACAAAAATTGTATATCCTTTTTATATACCCAAACTCTTTGGCTTCTCTTCGACCGCGTTTTTAACCTCTTTATAATATCGGGCAACTTTCTCTTTTGGATCACCCACACCTAAAGTTTCAATGGGTATATATCCGCGGTAACGTGAGTTTTTCAATATCGTTGCAATCTTCTTCAGATCGGTCTTCGTCTCAACATTCTTGATATAAACGGTTTCCTTGATTTGCCAATTAATTGCATAAGGGACAACCTGTTCTATCTCTTTGTAAGGATTGTCGGTTGTCCTTAAACTTCCAATATCGAGGATCAGCCCAAACCATTTGGAATTAACTTTCGCAAGGAGTTCTTCGATATCACCTGCGGTTTTTAAAAAGTCGTTGTGGTTCTGGATACCCACCAATACACCATGTTTTTCACCAAATTCGGCACACTCCTGTAAGTCTTTGGCCATCCATTCAACCACCTGGGTACGTGTATATCCGGCAGGAACCTCTTTACCTGCAAATACCCTGATAACCGGGGCTCCCAGTTTTTCGGCTACCAATATCCAATCTTTTACCAATTGAACCTCCAATTTTCGTTTTGCCGGATCTGGCAGTGAAAAATCGTTTCGCACCCCTGTTCCACTAATATCAAGACCAAGCAGAAAGGCAGCTTTCTTGTATTTGAAAATCTCCTCATCAGATGGAACTTTGGGATAGGATGAAAAGTAATACCCGGTTAAGTCAACCGCTTCAAATCCAACAGAGGCACAGTAGGTAAACATATCCTCGACACTCATTGTTTTGGCAGTCAACGGCTGATTGAATGAATAGCAGTTTAAAGCGATTTTAACCTTTGAGGTTTCAGTCCGTTTGATCTTTTCAATTGCAGAAACATTCAGTTCTGCAAGTATAAAAACACAGAATACAAAAACAATTGATTTCATATACACAGAATTTTATTTTTTACAGGCGGACTTTTTCTCGATTCTCACAGCCCCATGCTCCTTGCCCCAAGCCCCCCGCTAATACTTCCACTCATCTTTCCATTCCAGGAACGGAATACCTTGCGGGTCAAACTGGATCGGAAGCCATATGTAACGGCCATCGATGGCATTTTCGGGTACCCAACGGTCGGCCATAAAGATAAACTGCCCTTTCTTTCCCGGAACGGGCAGTATATATGTACTTTGGGAATTGTAGGTAATTTCGGATTTTTCTCCATGGCAAAGATTTCCGAGCATGGCCCATTCGCCCATCACAGAATCGGAAACCATCAACCGTGCTGCATTGGGCGCCCACCCTGTACAACCCGACGTGATCATGTAATACTTCCCATCCTTTTTAAAGATCGACGGGGCTTCGTTATGTCCTGCTGGAGCAACAGTGACATATTTTCCTGTAAAGTCAGTATAATCGTCGTTAAGCTCTGAAATGTGCAGGGTCAGGTTCTCCTCCGAGGCATGGATATGGTATGCTTTACCATCTTCGTCGATGTAGAGGGTCATGTCGCGGGCCATCTGACCTTTGGCAAAATCGCGTTGGATAAACATCCCCTGTTTCACTGCAACCTTCCACTCTTCCGACCAATCTTTGAGTTTTTCGGTAAATTTGATGGCTTTTTGTTCTGCCGTAAAATTTGAAGGCCAAATCCCTGCATTTGGATTGAAACTTTTCACCCATGCATAAGGACCTGTAACATTGTCACTTACTGCGACACCGGTCATGGCAGCACTGTATCCCTTTCCCTTCAATTCGTGGTGGAACCACATCACAAACTTTTTGGTTTTTTTATTATAGATCACTTTTGGCCGTTCGATTACACATCCTTTTTGTAGAAGGCTTGTGGTATCGGTACTAATTTTAAGGGCAATCCCCTCATCTTTCCAGTTGTACAGGTCCTTCGATGAATAGCAATGGACACCCACTAACGTACTGTTCCCCCTTCTTCCTTCGGTTTTGTGTTCACCGAACCAAAAATAGGTCCCTTTAAAATCGAGGATGCCGCCACCATGTGCATTGATATGGACACCGTTGTTATCGGGCCAGATTGCACCCGGTTTAAAAGAGTTTAGCTGCGAAAAGGCGTTTATGCCAATAAACACAAAAAGAAAAATCAGTATCGACTTCATTTGAAAAGATTGTTAGTTTGTTTTTAACGGGATAAAAGTAATTAATCTGTTTGTAAAATCATGCTTTCTTTAATACAGGATTTACAGGAGAAGAAGAACTCCATTTACGAATTTAAGAAAATAGCTCTAAGGGTTCTGGAGTATCTTCCTAATGTACTTAGTGATTTTAAGGAATCTAATGGTTATCGGATTCATTCTTCAAATATAGCTGGGACAACAAAATACCTTCGTCCCATCAATCAACGACTTTTTGTATATTCCACAGATGATTTTCAAATCAAGTTTCAGAAATTTGAAATGCTACTTGATAAAATGAAAATCAAAACTGAAACCTGGCATGAGTCTGATAAACAAATTATTGATAGCATTATGAAGGTGAAAAAACATACAAATGTGAAAATGACCTCATTATTTCTCCATTTCCAAAGGTGAAATCTTCAGGAAAGCATATTGATGAAAGAGAAATTGTTGTTTCTGCTAAGACGACCTCTAAAGATCGGATGGGTAAGATGTTTATAGACAAGATTTTACTTGAAAGATTTGTGAAGCATGATCAGAAAGTAATCGGAATTTTTCTAAACGATGTTCAAAGAAAAGAAACCGATAAAATAAGCTTTACCTTAGTTTCCGGTTTATTTATGGTTTACACCAATTTTCTAACTGAACTTGAAGGTATTTACTATGTCGATCCCCCTCCAAATGTATTTAAAGAACCATTTAACAAGCATATGAAACCATTTTCAGAATTGGTAACGACAGATATATGGAGTTTGTTAACCCCTTAATTTTGACCTTCTTGCTTGAGAATCCTTTTCATCCTTGCATGATAATATTCTTTTAAGGTGTTCATTATCTGATACTCTTTCCTTGATCAAATTGCAATAATCCAATTCCAATTCTGTGCCAATCCATTTCCGTCCATAGGCTTCGGCAACAGCATAGGTTGTGCCTGAACCACCAAACGGATCAAGGATCAGGCTTTCCTGATTTGATGATGAGAGAATGATCTTTCTCAACAATTCTACTGGTTTTTGTGTAGTATGCCTTGTTTTTTCCCATGCTCCATTTGAAATTGTTGGAATCTCCAAAACATCTTTCGGCTTTGCCCCAAGCGGATTAGGAGTCCATAAATAATTGTTTTTCTTACCATTAGAAAACTGAGAGGTTTCTGCTTGGGTTCTGGCGGGATATTTTAAAGTGTGATTATTATAGGGGATTCTGATCTCATCAATGTTAAAAACAAAGTCTTTACTTTTCCGAAAATGCAATATGCTTTCGTGGGACCGTGCCCAGTCATTTCCTAAATTACCTTTGTTCCGATAGAACCAAACCAACCACTTGCACCCCTGAAATAAACTGGAAGAGAACCATTTCAGGTCAGCAAGGATTTCCGAAAAGCCACAAATATATAGTGAACCTGATTTTTTCAAAACCCGGTGAGCCTCTTTTATCCATAACATGCTCCATTCGACATATTCTTTTTGAGACGAAAATGTATCCCATTCCGCCTTTTTTATATTGTAAGGCGGATCAGCAAAAATCAGATCAACAGATTCTTTATCAAGAGTTTTAAGGAAAGCAATTGCATCATATTGATATAATTTTCCAAAATTCGTTTCAAAAAATGGTTTCATTTCTGAGCGGACTACTTTTGGACTACTATACTCCAATTCAAGCTGCAATTCCTCGACCAGAGACAATACACTATTTTCATGGTACACCCTGTAATTGTTAATTGGGTGACGGACACTTTCAAATTTACCCGATTTATCCCAACGCCTTAATGTCTCATTACTAACGCCAATCATTTTGGCGGCTTCTCCAACTTTTATATATTTTTCCATAGTCATAACATTGTACAACCTTATACAAGATTACACAGCAAATTTATAAATAAATATAAATCTTTTCAGCAATTATCGGTGGGAAAATCTGGTTTTCTTTAATTTCTTTTGCTATATTCCATAAATGTTTAACTTTGAACCTATTAATTAAAACAAACTTGATATGAAATACATTTTTATCTTTATCACGGTTCTTGGTTTTTCGATTTTAACAGTCCTATCTCAGCAAAATTTAATTACTCAAAATATGAATAAAGCCTTGATTATCATTGATATACAGAACGACTATTTCGAAAATGGGAAGATGCCTCTTGTTGGTCCTGTGGAAGCGAGCCTGAATGCAAAGTTAATACTTGAACAATTTCGCAAAGAAAAATTGCCGGTCTTTCATATCCAGCATATATCGGTGCGCCCAAATTCGACATTCCTTCTACCTGTCACCAAAGGACAGGAAATCCATGAAAACGTGAGACCTATTGAAGGGGAAAAAGTGATTGTCAAGCACTTCCCGAATGGATTCAGGGAAACGGAATTGCTCGAAGATTTGAAAAGTAAGAATATCACTGACCTTGTAATCTGTGGGATGATGACCCATATGTGTGTCGATGCAACAGTAAGGGCAGCAAAGGATTATAGTTTTAATTGTGTTTTGATCGGTGATGCCTGTGCTACCCGCGACTTGAAAATTAATGATGAAATTGTAAAGTCAGCAGATGTTCATCGTAGTTTTCTGGCTGCTTTGAGTTCGTATTATGCACGGGTAGTTACAACTAAAGAATATTTGGGGGAGAAATGAAGTTTTCTTTTATTATTTTTGAAGCATATTAATACATAAAGTTATGCAATCACACGAAATTGATTACAGGATTATAGGACATGATGTCCAGTTGGTTGAAGTTGAATTGGACCCTAACGAAACGGTTATTGCCGAGGCCGGAGCTATGCTTTATATGGAGGATGGGATTGATTTTGAATCGAAAATGGGCGACGGTTCAAATCCTGGGGCAGGTTTTTTTGATAAATTATTATCAGCCGGTTCCAGGTTGATCACAGGAGAATCATTGTTCCTGACCCATTTTACCAATCGTGGGTATGGCAAAAAGCACGTTGCATTTTCCGCCCCATATCCCGGAACAATCGTCCCTGTTGACTTACGGTCTATGGGTGGCACCATAATCGTACAGAAAGATGCATTTTTGTGTGCAGCCCTTGGAACAAAGATTGCCATGAGGTTTAACAAGAAATTGGGTTCAGGGTTCTTTGGTGGTGAGGGTTTTATCCTTCAGCAACTGAGTGGAGATGGAAAAGCATTTATCCATGCAGGTGGAACGGTGATTGAACGCCGTTTAAACAACGAAACTTTGCGGGTCGATACCGGATGTGTGGTTGCTTTTGAGCAATCGATCGACTTCGATATTCAGCAGGCAGGTGGTTTAAGGTCGATGGTGTTTGGCGGTGAAGGTCTATTTTTGGCCACATTGCGCGGAACCGGAAGGGTTTGGTTGCAGTCGATGCCGATTCGTAAACTGATTTCCCAATTGAGCAGTTTTGGACCAAACAGCCGAAAAGAGGGAAGTGGGGGAGTGCTGAACAACTTATTTCAATAAAAAGAATATTTCTCGCAAAGACCGCAGATACCGCAAAGGTTTTGATTAACAAGACTTTGCGTAACTTAGCGTTCTTTGCGAGATATAAAAAAACAAAGGTTTCTCGCAAAGATCGCAGAGACCGCAAAGGGACTGGAGACAAAACTTTGGGTAACCTGGCGTTCTTTGCGAGACATAAAAAAACAAAGGTTTCTCGCAAAGATCGCAGAGAACGCAAAGGGATTGGAAACAAAACTTTGCGTAACTTAGCGTACTTTGCGAGACAAAAAAACAAAGGTTTCTCGCAAAGACCGCAGAGAACGCAAAGGGACTGGAAACAAAACTCTGCGTACTTAGCGTACTTTGCGAGATAAAAAAAAACAAAGGTTTCTCGCAAAGACCGCAGAGAACGCAAAGGGATTGGAAACAAAACTTTGGGTAACCTGGCGTACTTTGCGAGACATAAAAAAACAAAGGTTTCTATAAAAGACCAAAGAGAACGCAAAGGGCTTGGAAACAAAACTCTGCGTACTTAGCGTACTTTCCGAGATATAAAAAAACAAAGGTTTCTCGCAAAGACCGCAGAGAACGCAAAGGGCTTGGAGACAAACCTTTGCGTACTTAGCGTTCTTTGCGAGACATAAAAATCTCATCTTGTTATTTTACCAATTTAGATATTGCCCTGAACTCTGGAGACTTGGCTGAACGTGTCAATTCGAACAGGATCGATTCGCAGGTAGCCATCATAATATTCTCAAAACGGAACCTTTCGATTGCACCCTGTTTGTTTATTTTGGAACGTGAAGTGATGCAATCAGTTACAACGACAGGGTGGTAACCTGCCTCCTTAAGGTCAACTGCAGTTTGTAAGACACAAACATGGGCCTCTATCCCGCAAAGGATGATGTTCTTAGATTGGTGAAGCTTTAGAAATTCAGCATATTCCGCAGCACCCAGACAACTGAAATCGGTTTTTTCGATAGCCGAAAACTCTGGAACAAGCAACCTGAGTTCTTCAATTGTTTCGCCCAAACCTTTGGAATACTGTTGAGTAAATACAGCTTGAATGCCCAATGTTTTTAATCCTTCCAACAATATTTTTGTGTTTTTCAATAACAATTCCTTTTCGTCCATGGCAGGGAAAAGTTTTTCCTGAAAATCGATAAACAGGGCTGAGGTGTTTTCTTTGGTGATACGCATTGGGAATTAAAGAATTAAGAATTAATAATTAAGAAATTTGAAATTTGAAATTTGAAATTTGAAATTTGAAATTTTTGCCACCAAATCGAAAATAAGACGAACATTCTTTCTCACAACTTAAGGTTTCTGGTTTTGAAATTTAGGGAAGAGAATTTCTTTTTTCTTGCAATAAAGAAATCAAAAATAAGGCTGCCGTGGTAAACTTCAGGGTGATTGGGGGTTGTAACTTTTTGGAGAAGCACCTTTCTTTTAAGCCGTAGTTTTTTCAAATTTCTGTAAAAGTCAAGGTGGGCTTTCAAAACCATCAAAAATGGTTTGAACTGACCGGTAGCCATAAACTGAATTGCTGCAACACCATCTAATATCATCCTGAAAAAGATGATGTTAAATAATTTTCCTTTCGGAAGGTTTTTATAAAGGAGAAATAGGTTGTTTCTGAAATTCAGGAAGATTTTTTGCGGGCTTCCGTAGGAGAGACTTCCACCTCCTAAATGGAAAACTGTAGAAGCAGGGCATACCGCAATTTTATACCCACGATTCTTCATTCTCCAGCAAAGATCGATCTCTTCCATATGTGCCCAGAAATCAATGTCAAAACCGCCAAACTCATGCCATAAGCTTCCCCTGACCAAAACAGCCGCACCACTTGCCCAGAAAACCGAAATTGGGTCATCGTATTGTCCATGATCTTGTTCCTGAACATTGACAATCCTCCCCCTGCAGAATGGATAGCCGTAATGGTCAATAAAACCACCCGAAGCACCCGCATATTCAAATAGCTCAGGATGATCAATTTGCATGATTTTAGGTTGACACGCTGCAATTAATGGGTCATCATCCATCATTTTTATTAAAGGTTCAAGCCAGTTTTCCGTTACTTCCACATCCGAATTAAGCAATAAAATATAATCGGAAGTATTGTTTTTCAGGGCATTGTTGTATCCTTTGGCAAAACCATAATTTTGTCCGAGCTGTAAATACTTTACAGACGGAAACTCCTTATTGATAACATGATAACTATCATCTGTTGAAAAATTGTCCGCGACGATAATCTCAGCCCAATCATATTGGGAGTACTTAATCACTGAGGGGAGAAACCGTCTGAGATGATGGCTCCCATTCCAATTTAATATGACAACAGATAGTTTCAATTTCAGATGTAACCTGGTATTGATGAATCAAATGGCTTATTCTGACCGGCTTCGTCTTTATTAAATTTCCACCTGCGATGGGACCAAAGCCAATATTCAGGTTGCTCAATAATTTGTTTTTCAAGTAAACGTGCACATTTTTCTGTAATCTCAAATTTTGGACAACTTGCGGCATTTTCTGTAACTAATACATATTCAGCCTCATAGTATCCCCGTTTAATTTTTCTTGAATTCAAAAAGACTACGACTGCATCCAATTTTTGAGCTACTTTTTCAGCACCAAGTACCCATGCTGTTTGTTGATTGAGGAAAGTTGTCCAATGATGGAATTCGTAAATCCTTGGCGTCTGATCAAAAAGAAAAGGAGAAAGAAATGGTATTCCTTTAATATTGTCGCCAATAAGCTGGCGGAAAGTAGCAGATCGTTCAACAGGTATTCCACCAAATCTACTCCTCATTTTATAATAGAACAAATCAAAAGCCCTGTTTTTGACCCGTTTATAGATCGGATAAAAACGATGTTTGGAAAAAAGCGGCCAATGCGAGAACCATTCCCAATTATTATAGTGTCCTAAAAACCCGATTACTGGTCGTCCCTTATCCAGGTAATTGTTCACAAGTTCCGGGTTCAGAAATTTTACATGTTTCTTTGCCTGTGAAGCAGAAATCCTGTCATAATAGAGGGTTTCGATCATTGTGTCACAAAGGTGACTGTAATAGTGTTTTGCGATTCTATAGCGTTCCTCATCTGATTTTTCGGGAAAGGATTTCGCAAGATTCTCAGCAACGTCATCGCGACGATACCGGAAAACGTAAAATGAAAAAAAGAAGATCAGATCGGCGAACACGTAATGAATACATAGCGGAAATAGTCTGAATATCAATGTTACAGACCTGATCAAAAGGAATCCAATTTTTGCCATTATCCCAAAAAGTATTAACTAGTTCAAATCAATCTTTCTGAGAGTTATCTATACAAAATGCTTATGTACAATCCCATAAAATTCTTCAAAATAATTGTAATTTGAAGCTACGATTTCACCATTAAACAGAAATTGATTGCTGCCATTAAAATCGGAAACTTTTCCACCAGCCTGTCTGACGATGACAGCACCTGCAGCGACATCCCATGGTTTAAGTCCGTGTTCATAAAAAGCTTCGAATCGGCCGGCAGCAAGATAGGCCAAGTCGGTTGCGGCAGAACCTAACCTTCTCAATCCGTGCGAATGGACCATAAAATGGCGCATTAACGAAATATTGCCTTCCAATTTTTCAAAAGCTGTATAGGGAAAACCGGTTGCAATCAATGAATCACTTGTTGTTGAAGCAGTTGATACTTTAATTTCGTCACCATTCAAATAAGCTTTGCTCCCTTTCCACGCAAAAAAGCACTCATCCTGTGTGACTTCGTAAACAACTCCCAAAACCAATTCATCATCCTCCATCAGCGCGATGCTGACTGCAAAAGGTGGAAGCCCATGGATAAAATTTGTAGTCCCGTCAAGAGGATCGATGATCCATTTGTATTTTTCATCTGCACTCGAACCGGTTCCCTCTTCTGCGATAAAACCGGAACCGGGCAATAAATTGCGGAGCTCCTCAACAATAAGCAGCTCGGCTTGTTTATCAACATAAGATACAAAGTTTGCTTTTCCTTTAACTTCAATGGTGTCAAGATTGAATTTTTCACGTTCTTCGGCGATAAAAAGCCCTGCTATTTTAGCAATTCCCTGAACTTCAAAGCATATATTTTCGAGATCCATATATTTTTTTTACAAAAATAGTGATTAAATATGTTTATAACAGGTAATGTCCATAGTTTGTTTTAACCTTTTTTTGTGGCCCTGATTAATCCCCTTCTCAAATAGGGAGCCTTCATTTTTTTATCATAATAAAAGAGTATAAACCCATCTGAATGTGTGGTTTCAAAGCCATTTCTGATTAAAAGCGATTTGAATTCCTCTGCGTCATTTTGTTTGTGATAGGTACAAATTGCCAGTTTAAGCGGTTTTTGTTCGGCAAGTATTCTCTTGCAGCCTTTCATCAACCGCGATTCTGCACCGTCCACATCAATTTTCAGGAAAGTGATTTTCTCCTCCGGGCCAATAAAATCATCAAGAGTCGTATTGGAATAATTGGTAATGTCACTAACAAACTTATTAACAATCAATACTTTATCTTTCCAAGGTTCAAAAGTAGCGTTCAATGCTTCGATCCACTCCACATCTGTTTCAAACATAATAATTCTGGATGCCTTTTCAACAGCTTCCAATGCAAAGTTTCCCTCTGCCACACCAATATCGACAAGGACTTCTCCATCCTCGATTTTAAATTGTTCGTTCAG
>JBAXWR010000199.1:0-13458 GCA_037128295.1 Mariniphaga sp. | reverse complement strand
CTCCCGATAAAAATCGGAACAAGCTGTAAAAAGTGGTTTCCCAAATTTTTAGGCAAGGGACTTGCACCCTCTGGGAAAAACCACTTGTTGAAAAAAACATTTTATGCCCTGGAAATTTGTGTTCTCTCTGAAATACAAGTGCATACAACAAGTACTTGCAATAGTAGGGAAGCCATCTTAAAAAATCTGATAGATATTGAATATGTCCACTAATTAGTTAACTTTGTACGATGATCAGAAAAGTAATTGCATATAAGGATAACTTTGTTGAATTCTATAAATCTCAAGATTCAAAAATTCAAGAGAAGATAGAATATGTACTTGACTTGGTGAGATTTGAAAGGCAAGTTCCTAAGAAATTCTACAAATTACTTGAAAGATGAAAAATATAACTGATTTTGAGGACTTATTAAAAGACAAATATGGAGAAATGGGTTCTCCATCAAGGGACAAATATGATGCTGATTCACTTGCATTTAGAATAGGAGTAATGCTCAAAGAAGCAAGAAAAGAAGCTCACATTACTCAAGAAGAACTTGCAGAAAGGACTGGAACCAAAAAAAGTTATATTTCAAGGATCGAGCAGGGTCAAAGTGATATTCAGATTTCAACCTATTACAAATTGATTGAGCTGGGATTAGGAAAACACTTAAATATTTCGATTGGATAAAGCTAAAGTAGGCAATCGATTAGACCGCCAATAAGCTAAAAGCCTATCGGATAGCCTTTCATACTACCTCCGAAATCGGGTACTATTCCCGTCCTGGTCTTTCCCGTAAAAACCGGAACCATCTGTAAACATAAACAGCGGTTTTCCCAAAATCTTAGGGAATGGGCTTACACCCACCGAAAAATCAACTTCTTGAAAAATCCAATACTCGAAAAATTGTTGGAAACCATAGTAGAAAAAAAACTGTAAAATAGTTTCGTTATATTAGAACATTTATATATCTTTGCCTTGATAAGGATCAGAAAATGAAACAGAAAATATATACCTTAGAACAAGCGAAGGACAAACATCTTGGAGAAATCGGTACTGAGAAGCGAGACAAATATGAGTATGAGCTCAGACTTGACCTTTTAGGTGAAATGATCAAGCAAACTCGAAAAGAGAGACATTTGACACAATCAGAGCTTGGAGAACTGATTGGCGTTCAAAAATCACAAATTTCACGGATTGAAAGAAATGCGAAAAATGTTACGATTGATACTATCCTAAGAGTTTTTAATGCGTTGAAAGCGAAAGTAAACTTTAACGTTGAACTTTTAGATGGGGACTTTAGAATTGCCTAGGCCAATAAACTGCGATTGCCAATCGAGTTGATCACCGATAACCTAATTAGTCAATTATTTCTTTATACGCAGATTATCAGGATTATACGCAACTGTTGCCCTTTTATAGATACAGGTTTTTTCCTTCCCGGCAAATGAATCAAAATCTTTGCTTTCACAAGTACTTCTAAGGATGTTTTTTACACAAACGATCTGTTCAGCCATAAAATCCTTGTCAAACGCGTTCCCATGTCCCGAAGTACGATTTAATCGGCAGGATGACCCTGTTTCAAAATCACTTCAATCATTCTTCCTCCCAAAAACTGCCTTGCATGCTTTGCTGGCGAGGCTGTTTTTTGTAAGAGCCTTAAACAGTTCGTGCCATTCTGTTAGTTACGTTTATAAAAAGTCAGAGCTGCAACATCTCCTGGGTATTTCTTTATTTCTGAAATGGTAAAAAATCCGGTTCCATCGGAGGCAAAGCAAATGGCTTCACCCTGATGCTCATTTCTGAAATAAGGTGCATCCATTGGCTTGCGCAGCATAGCGTTTAAAACAGTTTCGTTAGCTTGTTTTTTCCAATACCAGATTTGCCCTGTGGTTCGGACAAGAATTTCTGAACCATCGGGTGAAATATCTGCGGATGTTAAAAGGTCGAACGGAAAGGATGCCAATTGGATCAGCATCGTGGTCGATGTAGTGGATTGAGGATATTTTGCAACAAACAGATTGCTTTGGGCCACCTGTTTTGTCATGATGTACAAATCTTTGGTCAGAGGATCGAGAAGTAGGGATTCCGCATTGACCGCACCTTTGGGATAGTTGAATCGAAGCTCCTCGGGAGTGATATGTACAACTGTTTGAGGTGAACCGGTCTTTATATCTGGTTCAGGAAAGCGATAAACAGTTATGAATGGATATGCAGCGTTGTTATCACCTATATCTCCCACATAAAGATAACTCTTTGTACTTTCCGGTCCTGGTCCACATGCAAGGTCTTCCCAGTCACGATTGGTAATACCATCCAGGACAATCATTCCCAAATCGTCCCCTTCGGTGTTCGTCAGGTATATTTCATTCAGGTTACCACTATCTTCATGCGTGTACAACAAACCCGGATTTGTCTTACTGCAAGCCAGACCGGATAGTTCAAGCAGATCCTGACGTTTTAGTTTGGTAACAGTTGGTAAGTTGCTGAATACGGTTGTGCTTTCAAGCAAAGACAAGTCATAATTCCCTTTTTTGACCGTGTCAACAGGTAATGGTACAGAATTGGGAGATTCGGTCACATCTGTTTTTACATCTTTTGGTTTGGAACAATCCTGGAACAGAATAATGGTAAACGACAGGAACAGAATAATTTTAAAACTCATTGTTTAAAGGTTGGAAGAACATTTATAAAATTCTGATTTCATTTTATAAAACAAAAAGGACGATTTCTCGTCCTCTTAAATATTTAAAGATCGTGACTTAGAAAGTATGCTGGTTGCCCGTCTTGTCGGTTGGAAAAGCTCCCAGGTCTTTGTTCGGAGGAGTAATATTGGCTCCAAATATTCCGCCATTTTTAATATTGTTCATTGGAAACCCATATTGAACCAGCATTGGTGCACTCGGTTTGGTTGGCATGGCGTTTTTGCCTGTTCCACCGGGGTACACACCTGCGCCTATTGCGGGAGAACCTGTTTGAAGGTTGAAATTGGCACCTGCAGGAATCTGGCATATCCGATAGTTTCTGCCAAGACTGTTTGTCGGGACGTTAAAATTGACAAACAACGGATCATACTTCAGAGAGTCAGCGGCATTGTTTGCTCCAGAATTAGTGCCGTTTGCCAAGGTTGTTCCGTTTACATAACCATTGAAGTCATTGGACTGCTTCTTTGTAAACTGAAGCGCTTCGATGAAGACCATGTATTGCTCAGTTCCACCCATTGGCTTACCCCTGCCAATGCAGGTGAGGTTGTTGTTATAGCAGGTATTCAGCGTATCGGCTGGCTTACCTTTTTCTGATCCGTATGTAATCCTGATTCCTTGTTTGCAGTTTACGATGATATTGTTGAACAGAAAACCCCCTGCATTGGTTTCGGTGTTGATGGAACCATTTCGCGTGGCCTTTGTCTGCCTGAAACCACAATTGACCAAAGTATTGTTATAGAAATTCACATAAGTTGGTTTTCCAACATCACCGGAAGTTTTTAATCCGTTTGTTGCGCCACCGAAACAAAAGTTATAGGCCATATCTCCAATGCAGCCATTTTTGAGATTAATTCCTTCCCCACCAATGCCACCGGTTTTTGTCAGGGTATTTCTCATGATGCTCACATAAATGTTCTGGCATTTACCGATGCAATCATCCTTGGAGCCATAGAACCATGAATCTTCAATGATCATGGTTGCCTTTGGAGCATTTGTCGCACTAGCCATAAATACAGCATTGCGCACATCACCCGCTACAAATCCAAAATCAGGGGCGTTAACTCCCCAGGGGCCGCCTGTATATTCAATATGTGTCCATCTTAAAATCAATAACTTAGCTGAAGGAGAACATTGAATGCCACCCCAGTAACCTTTGAATGCAGGATCATTGACTGCGTCATCGGTAAAGGTAGCGTTGGATTTTGGTGTGGCAGATGTTTCAAAAACAGTAAACCAGTTTGGCTTTTCCTTTGAACCATCGCTGACCAATGTTCCATTGACATAGATGGCTGGTGAGGTTACTGCGGACAGTCCGTCTCCATGGACGATAACCGAAGCGCCCGGTTGCAAATACAAAGTATCACCGGCATTGATGGTGACATCCGAATAGATGTGATATCTTTTACCCGAAAGCATGGTCCCTTTCAGCGGGATGGAGTTACCTGTGGCATCTTTTTTAGGCAGGATTGTATCACTAATTGATTGGCCCACAACAGTCAGCGGGACAGAAATGATGACATTCTCCTCAGAACTGTTTTTTTTGCACCCAAAAAAAGAAAGCATTAACACTATTGCGAAACTAATTTTCAAATAATTCATCAGCATAATTTTTAAATTGAAATTTGAGATTGATTGTATTTAGAGTTGTGATAACAAATTATAACAGGAACCTGAACCCAACCTGATAATTCCGACCATAATAATTTCTTTTTGACAGGGTTTCCGCACTGCCTGCAACCTCAAAGGGAACCGGATAGGTATTGGAAACTGGTTTCTTTACATAGAATTCATCAGGGGTATTGAGTAAATTTTGCACCTTGAGAAATAATCCAAAGTTCTTTTTGAATTTTTTCTCGGCCGAAAAATCGAACATATTCAAGGCTCTTTGCCATTGGTCAAATCCATAATAGGGCGATACCAAGGAGATCCGCTTACCAGTGAATTGCCATGCAAGTTGCATATCAATCCCCTTCGGAATATTTTTGTACAGGAGAGCGGCATTTGCAATGTGTGCCGATTGTCCCTGAAGTGGCCTTGTCTCAGAAGGGGCAGGATCGATCCTCAGGTTATTGAAGGTTTCAATTTTAGTGGTGGTAATGCTTGAATTGGTATAAGTGTAGTTTAGTTTTAATCCAAATTGTTGTATATACTTCTCATAAACAAATTCAAAACCATAATTTGTGGCATTCCCAAAATTGGCAGGCTGGTATTGGTCCGACTTGTCGCCAACAAAACCAAATTCGATCGGGTTCATTATGTTTTTATAAAATATGCCGACAAGGACTTGTTCGTTCGATTTGGGGAAATATTCATAACGAAGGTCGATGTTGTCAGCCTTTGCATGTTTCAACATTGGGTTCCCTGTTTCGTTGTATTCGTCACCTTTTTTGTTGGTGGGAATAATCTCAAAATATCCAGGCCTGTTGATTGAATTAAAATAGGAGAGCCGAAGATTTGTCTTGTTGTTAAGGTGGTATTTTAAATTGAAACTTGGCAACACATCGGTATAAGTAATCTGTCCCGATTTTCCTGCCAGGGTTTCGGGCAGGTCGGTTGTGAACCGCTGATCGGTATTTTCCATGCGTACACCCGCAAGGGTTTCAAGCTTTTTCAAGTTGATCTTCAGCATGGCGTATCCCGCCGAAATATTTTCATCGGCACGATAACTGTTCGGATTTGCAGGAGATCCATTGGGATTGAAAACAGACCAGTTAAAATGATAAATATCTGTCCAGAGCTGAAAGTTGCCATCAGGATTGGGTATTGTTCTCAATTCGTAATCCTGGTATAAATTGTCGCGTTTTTTTGCCCTGTACATTCCACCAACTGATAAAGTGAATGGAATATCCTTAAAATTGTCCGAATAGGCAAGGTTGACATATCCGGCGATGTCCTTGTCGCTGGTCCTTTCCCAAATCCGGTGATAATCAACAACTTTATTGGCATGTTGATACGGAACAGGGCTAGTGCCGTCGGCAAAGTAACCATTGTCGTATTCATATTCGGCCATATCGGGTATGTTGTTCTTTGCCACGGAATAAGCTGTTGTCCAGTCGAATTTTAGCTTTGGGAAAAGCAGATGATTGCCTTGTAAAGTAGAATTGAATATTGATTGGTGCTGGTATTTGGACCGGCCAAAATTCCACACTTGTCCAGTGCCGGGTCCTGTCCTTGGCGGAGGTTGCAATGTATCAGTGGTCATTCGGTTTTGCGCATCGTTCAGAATGGCTTTAAACACATAGAGGCTGATTTTGTTTTTTTCATTAAACGCATAGTCGAGCTTTGCATTAAGCCCCATTCTTGTCAGTTGGTTCGAGTAGTCCCTGATATTTGAATGTTTGATCCTTAAAGAACCCTCTTTGTTCGTTTCGTCATAATACTCGCTTGGATTGAAAATGCCACTGTATCTGCGGTAAGTGTTCTGAAAGGAGCCACCCAGCATAATTCCCAATTTGTTATTGAAAAAACGGTTGCCTATCGACAGGCTTGCTATCGCATTGGGTGTAAAGTTCTTATTGGTATAGTTTAAATTGTCCCTGGTAAAATCGCCCGGTTTTGCCAGGTAAGAGGCTCCATTGGCCTCAAAAGGTGACTTTAAGTTAATACTCTTGACAGGAAAATAGTTATAACCCTTGTCGATCAGGTTCTGATTGTATCCAGTTGAAAGACTGGCATTTACATACAGACCATTTGCAGCATTTTTCATGATCATATTGACGGCCCCTCCAATGGCATCACCCTCCATATCAGGTGTCAGGGCTTTACTTACTTCAACACGTTCAACCAAATCGGAGGGGAAAATATCAAGTGGGACATATCTGTTTTTATTGTCAGGACTGGGGATTTTGATACCGTTTATCAGTGTGTAATTGTACCTCTGGTCCATTCCCCTGATTATGGCATATCTTCCTTCCCCGCTGGAGCTTCGTTCGAGCGAGACACCGGAGATACGTTGCAATACATTGGCAATGATGATATCAGGCGACAACTGAATTGATTTTGCAGAAACAATATTTGATACGATCAGCGAATTCTGCTCCACCCTTTTGGCGATTATTTCGCTCTCTTGATTCTTCTTGCCTGAAACGGTCACTGTTGAAAGTTCTGAATAGGCATTTTTCAAATGAAAGTTCAGTGCCGAATTTTTAGTTATTGAAACTATTGTATCTTTTTTCTGATAACCGGTAAAACTGCAGACAATTTTATATTTGCCCGATGGTAAGTTTTGTAAAGTGTAGGTTCCATCCAAACCGGCGACTGTATTTAGCTTTAAAGCTGAAATAGAAATAGTTGCGCCTATCAAAAGCTCCTTTGATTCTCCATCAGCGATTGTCCCATGTATTTTGATATTGGTGGTTTGACCCGAAATATTGAATTGTAAAATGATTAAACAAGCTATAAGCAATGACAATCTTCTCATGTAAGCACTATTTTTTAAATCTGAGCGCAAAAGTAGATTCCCGATATTTCATAGGAGTTACAGTCTAAATACAATTCGATGATAATATTGTTACAAAACAGTATTATTGCCTTTGCAATACCTGATATATGCCTGATTGAATTTAACTTATGGAAATGAAAGGATTTGCCGGTTGGTTTATATGGTATTCAGGATTGGTTATACGACAAGTTTAAACCATGATTTTAAAGTCCTGAAATGATTCGGATTTCCAAAAAGCCTGATACATAAAAAAGACTTGCGTTTTTGCCCAAGTTTCAGATTAAACAATGCTTTAAATTTTAACTTTACGAACTTAACAGAGACTAAAACACAGTATGAATTTAATAGAGGCAGGAATCGAAAAAGGGTTGATAAAATTTGACGATGAAAGAAATTTTATAACGTATATTCATCAGAACAAAAAGAGGAATTACAATAATCCCGAAGAAAAAGTCCAAGCTGAAACCTTTTTAACCTTGATCCTGCTTTATCGTTATCCTGTGAATAGGATCAAGCAGTTTGTTCCTGTGCAAATGGGTTCAGAAACAAAGGAAGCCGATCTGGTAGTTTACGATGACGATAAATGTGAAGAAACCTACATCCTGGTTGAGTGTAAAAAGGAGGATCTTACCGATCAGCAATTCAATATTGCAGTTGACCAAACCTATAGTTATGCAGTCGCAGAAGGGGCCAAATACGTCTGGACTACCTCCCGGATAAAAAACCAGTATTATGAGATTCCGGATAAAAAACCTAAAAGCAGAATTGAAATACCTGATATTCCGCAATTTGGAATCGAACATCTTGCTCCCTACAAATATGTAAAAGGAGGTGCCTCGCAAACTGATGATGATTTTACAATAACACCCAATGAAGTTGATGAACCCGTTACAGGCATTAGCCAAAGGTTCTTTGAACTTCAGGTTGTAACTGAAAGCGAACTCACAAAAATCTTTATTCAATCACATCAGGCATTGTGGGGAGGAGGACAACGCAATCCTAGCGTTGCTTTTGATGAGTTGGACAAACTGATCTTTTGCAAGATATGGGACGAAAAACATCCAAGAAAAATAGGACAACCTTATGAATTTCAAATCTTTAGGGACGAAAATCCAGAAGATTTATTAACACGTATCAAAAAAATCTATTCGGTCGGTGAGAAAGATGCACCCGAAGTTTTTAAGGATGGGATCGCGCTTACGGCGAATGAAACGTTGACCATCGTAAAATACTTCCAACGCATCAACCTCAATAAAACAGATCTCGACAGTAAAGGAAAGGCATTTGAAACTTTCATGGGGAGCTATTTCCGTGGCGATTTTGGACAATATTTTACACCACGGCCTATTGTTAAATTTATCGTTGCCAGTCTGCCTATTGATCACAAATCCAGGGTATTGGATACTAGTTGCGGAAGTGGTGGTTTCCTACTTTATGCGCTCGACAAAGTTCGTGAACAGGCCGGCGAATTTTATGATCCAATCAGGGAAGAGAAAGACCATTATAAACATTGGCATGATTTCGCCGAAAAAAACTTGTTTGGTATTGAAATAAACGATCAGATTGCCCGGACAGCCAAAATGAACATGATTATTCATGACGATGGCCATACAAATGTTATTGCCTCTGACGGACTTTTAAGTGATGTTGAAATGCAATCCAAATCGCTCAACAAAGAGTTCAAGTACAACTCTTTCGATTATATTATTACAAATCCGCCTTTCGGCAGTAGCATCAAGCTAACTGAAAAGGCTTATATGAACCAGTACAACCTGGCAATTAAAGAACTGGATTGGCTAAACACTACTGCCAATAATAAAGTAAATGGCAAAGTAATTGTTCGCGATAGCCAAAGTACCGAAGTCCTGTTTTTGGAACAATGCCATAATTTTCTGGTCGAACAGGGTTATCTAGCCATTGTAATCCCCGATGGAATTTTGACCAACAGCAGCATGCAATATGTAAGGGACAACATAGAAGAAATGTACCGCATTGTGGCAGTGGTTTCTATGCCTCAAACTGCTTTTACTGCAACAGGTGCCGGGGTCAAAAGTTCCGTTTTATTCTTGCGGAAAAACAAAAGAAAACAAACTGAATATGTTGCCAATCAAAAAGCGAAACTTAAAGAACAGGTAAAAACTGACAATCAATTCATTGAGACCATTGGGAAATGGGAAAGAGAAAAATTGGATGCCATAAAACGATTGGAGCAATCGGCCAAAAAGAAAAATCCATTGGCTACAAAAAAAGAGATTGCCGAAACCATCCAATCGGACAAAACAGCGCTTCAGGCTACCTTTACCGATAAAGTCAACTTATTGAAGGAAGAACTCACTGAGAAATATTTTGCCGCCAAACAAAAGTTAATGGACGATTACCCGATTTTTATGGCAATAGCTGAGGACATTGGCTATGATTCAACAGGTAGAAGTACCGGCAGCAACGAACTTACAGAGATTGGTGAAGAGCTGTCCAAATTTATATCTTATATAAACATCAATGAATAAGGCATTTACTTTATCAGCTTCCCTTAATCCCCAAAAGGTTTTCATTTTGAATAACAAAGAACTGGATAAAAGGCTTGATCCCTTTTATTATGTTCCCGAATTGCTTGAATTGGAAAAAAAGGTTTTGGCAAAGAGTCCCAAAAAATTCAGACATTACGTTAAAAGTATTGCCAGTGGTGCTACTCCAAAAACAACAGAAAGCGATAAATATTATGCGGAAAAGGAAAACGGGATACCTTTCCTACGTGTACAAAACCTTTCACCAACAGGCATTTTAGAATTTGAAGACTGCAAATATATCAACGAAGAAACCCACCAAGGCATGTTAAAGCGTAGCCAAGTTTCGGAAGGTGATTTGCTTGTAAAAATTACCGGAGTTGGCCGAATGGCTGTTGCCTCAGTTGTACCTGAAGGGTTTGAAGGCAATATCAATCAACATGTTTGCGTCATTAAAACAGGAAACAAAGAAATCAGTAAAATGCTGGCTGCCTTTTTAAACTCCAATGTTGGTGAAAAATTGGCAAGCCGCAGAAGTACAGGAGGTACTCGACCAGCACTTGATAATCCCGCTTTGCTCTCAATACCTATAATAGAAGACGAACGAATTTTGGAAATAACCCAAGAGGTGATTGACCAAAAACGACAGAACGAAGCCGAGGCAGAGCGGCTTTTGTCCAGTATTGACGATTATTTGTTGAAAGAGTTGGGGATAGTTGTTCCAGAATCCAAGAAAAATAATTTGCAGAATCGAATGTTTACTAGGACATTAAAAGAAATTGCTAATACCAGATTTGACCCATTTTATCATCAATCAAGTTTTAAAGACAATATTTCTTCTTTAACGAATGGAAAATATCCTGTAAGATCTTTGCGCGAAGTTTTATTGAAAGTTTTGGTTAAAGGTTTATTACCAAAACATGAAGAAAAGGAAGGGAATAATCCGGTAGTTCAGATAAATTGTATTAATCCCGATGGGTCAATATCGTTGGATGATATTCTTACTGCCAAAGACATTTTCTCAGAAGAGCAAAAGCTTATTCCTGGTGATATATTAATTGTTATTACAGGTGCCACAATTGGAAAAATTGCACAGTGGAATGAAAATGGTGAATACTATTTAGGTGGTGATATTGTTAAATTTCAAACAGATAACGGAACGGATAATACATACGTATTCCAATTTCTAAGATGCAAAATTGCCCAATTAGAAATAAAACGCAACATAACAGGAGCAACAAATGGACATTTGGCTCCATCTGATATTAATCATTTGCTTATCCCAATCCCCCCCCTTTCAAAGCAAAAGGAAATTGCCGATCATATAACGTCCATCAGGCAGCAAGCGCAAGAATTGAAAGATAAAACTAAAGATGCCTTGGCTTATGCAAGTCTGGAGATTGAAAAAATTCTATTGGGATAAAAAGATTAAAACTCTGAATATAAATAGATTGGCAAATATTTATAACATGTTAAGAAGGTTACAAAAAATGGTGGAATAGGCACAATAATGCGAATGCAGTTCTTCGTAGGAAGTTCATCCGAAAACTCCTGGCCTGCAGTAATTGCGGAATATTCCCTGCAAGGCTAAGAGGCCCTCGATTAAAGCCTTATGATAGTTTGAAAAATAATAAAAAAGGATTACGAGGTTCGGACAATTTCGTATTTTTGTCACATGTATTACCGTCGTAAAATATTATTAGCTCTTTTAGAGACTTTTGATAACAGGCTTGAAAAAATAAGCCTGCAAAAATTATTGATGCTTGTGACCAAGCAACAACAAAAGCCAGATTTTTATTTTGTTCCTTACAAGTTTGGCTGTTTTTCCTTTCAGGCAAATGCTGACCTTGCCACAATGACAAAATACAATCAAGTAAAAACTGAAGGCAATAGTTGGGTTAAGACCGATAGTGAAAAATATTTATTAACTCTTAAGGATAGAGACCGTCAAGCAATTCGTTACATTAAACTACAATATGGCGGTAAAAATGCCGATGAGTTAATAAAGCATACATATGTCAAGTTTCCGTATTTTGCTGTAAATAGCACAATTGCAAAGGAAAGATTAAGCCAGGAAGAATATCAGAAGGTATTGGAATCTCGACCTAAGCTCACTAGAACTATCTTGTATACAATTGGATATGAAGGAATTAGTCTCGAAGAATACTTAAATAAATTGATTTTAAATGACATTAAGGTGCTTTGTGATGTTCGCAAAAACTCAGTAAGTATGAAATATGGGTTCAGTAAGGTACAATTACAAAAAGCTTGTGAGGGTGTTGGTATTAAATATGTTCATATTCCCGAATTAGGGATTGATTCCGACAAACGACAAGAATTAAACACGCAAAACGACTACGATAAATTGTTTTCTTTATATCGTTCGGATGTATTGGCTCAAACAACAGAATTGCAGAAAAAATTATTGACTTTACTAAAAGAAAAAGAACGTATCGCACTTACTTGTTTTGAGGCAAATATATTTCAATGTCATAGAAAACATTTAGCTGACGCAATTGTCAAGCTTCCCGGATTTGAATACGAATTGAGACATATTTAATATGGCATTAACAAAACTATTAATAACTGTAACCACCTATCCATTACCTTCTAGGAGTTATGATGAATTGGTTTGTACCGCTGGCGTTACTGAGCACGGTGATTGGGTTCGGATTTACCCGGTTCCTTTGCAGTTTTTAAAAGGGTTAAGGAAAGATGGAAAAGTTAAATCTTACAAATACACTTGGATTGAGTTAGACTTAAAGAAAAGAACTGATGATTTCCGCCCTGAAAGTCATTCTCCTTATGATTATAGTTTTAAAGAGCTTTTGGTTCATGGAGACATTGGAACTGATAATAATTGGGCAGAACGAAAGAAATATTGCATAAAGAAGGTTTATACAAATCTAAGACAGTTAATTGATGACTCTCAGAGCCCAACTAATATTTCGCTCGCAACATTTAAACCAAGTGAGTTTATAAGTTTTGACATTGAGGACGACGAGCGAGAATGGAAAAGGGAATGGCGAGAACAGATTAATCAATTGCAAATCAATTTTGGAGAACCAGAAAAGAATATTCAACGTGAGTTAATTTCAAAGATTCCTTACAAGTTTTATTATAAATTCAAGGATGCTCAAGGAACGATTAGCAGATTGATGATTGAGGATTGGGAAATTGGTGCCTTATATTGGAATTGCTTAAAATCAGCTGATGGAAATGAGTCGGTAGCGTTACAAAAAGTTAGAGATCAATATGAAACCAATTTTTTGAAAAATAAGGATATTTATTTGTTTTTGGGATCAACAAAAGAATGGCATATGCGCAGAGCGAAAAATCCATTTGTAATAATTGGGGTATTCTATCCCAAAAAGGAAGCCCAATTGAGATTATTCTAAATCACGTACCGTCAAGTATAGATTTATAAAGATAAAGCCCATCTGGTAACACCAGCTCATACGACATAAGGCATTTCAGTAGTTTTGCAAATCTAATGCTTTTAAATTGCATTTGCTATAATTTGATAACGAATTGAAATTAAATTTCTTACGGCGCATGGCTGTCAGCGTTAGCAACCGTAATAAGACACGGTATGAAACAGACATTTAAGGTTAAAAAAGGTGAGATTTTATTCGATGAAGACAAAATCATCATTATCATTAAGAAAACGGATAAAGTTAACAAGGGAGAAATTGAAAAGGGAAGAGCAATAATGAAGCTTTATTTCGAACAAAAAAGCAAATATTGAATGACATGGAAGACACAAGGAAAATGAAAATATATACGTTAGAACAAGCGAAGGACAAACATCTTGGAAAAATCGGTACT
>JBAXWR010000198.1:0-13581 GCA_037128295.1 Mariniphaga sp. | reverse complement strand
AGTACTTCCTTCGTATTGGTCAGCAAATTATTTTTCACTGGCTCCCGGCGAAACATTAACCACTACCATTGCTGTTTCTTCAAGTCAGTTAAAAGGGAACAATTTGGAATTGTTGGTTGAAGGTTGGAATGTTGATGGGGTTAGAATGCCTGTCAATTTAAAATAAGATCTTTCAAAAATAATTAAGTCTCCGGTTAACAGAAGGAAATTCTGTAGCCGGAGATTTTCAATATAAGTACTGTTTACTATGAAAAAATCAAAATATTTTGATTTTTCCATAGTAAACAATACAATTGCAAAACTGCCATCCGTATTTCGGGAAAGAACTTTGATTTCGAAAACAACATCAAATCGGTGCCTTTGTATGCTGTTTGGTGTTTGCACCCGGAAATGGCAATTGTTTAGCCATTTATGATGAAAATTGATACATTTGCATCAAATGATTCCTCAGAATTTGCCATCCGATATTCTCAAGGGTTTGTTCATTGGTGATGAAGAGACTTATATTTTCCTGTTCAGGGAATATTATGTAAATCTTTGTGCCTATTCGAGACGCTACGTTGGTCGAAAGGATGTTGCGGAGGAGATTGTCTCTGATACATTTATGAAAATCTGGGAAAACCGTGAACGGTTGGAAATCAACACTTCTGTAAAATCCTATCTTTTCAATGCTGTTTACAAAAATTCGCTCAACTATTTGCGGAAGCTGAAAAGCAAGAACAATATCGTGGAATACTTTAAGGAAACAATATCTGAAAATATCGGGTTTGAATCTGTTTTCGAAGATATTGAGGAGCAAAGCCTTACCATGGAAAACATGGGGCAGCGGATCGAAGAGGCTGTTTCCCTGTTACCGGAACAACAACAGAAAGTCTTTCGGCTCAGGCGCTTTGAAGGGAAGAAGACCAAAGAGGTGGCAGAAATAATGGGGTTGTCGGTAAAGACCATCGAAATGCACCTGTCGAAAGCTACCCTTCACTTACGTGACAACCTTAAAGAGTACCTGTCATCTATTTTGCTGTTCCTTCTGTTAAAATTGTAAGATTGTACATCAGTTAATGATCAGATATTCAGCAACAATTTTTAGTTGAAATTTTAAGATAAGTAGATAAACGTAGCCATTTTAGGGTACGCCAAATACCAATCAATGGGTATTGCCAGAGATTTTTTTGGTCGGCATCTTTGTACCGGAAGACAGAACTTTGATGATCACGATTCTGACTATATAATATATTGTATTTCTCAAAGTTATTTGGTTTATAATAAACATCTTATAAAATTAATTACTCTCTGACAGGTTTGCTGAAATCATTAGAAGAATTAAATTTTCTTAATTTACCATACAGGGTTTTTCCAATTTCTGCATCATGATCCTGAAAACGGTTAAAAATGGAAAATCAAAACAATATAGACTTGTTGATCATCCGCCTGTTTTCGGGTGAAGCAGATCAGGTTGAAAAGAAGAAAATTGAGGAATGGCTTGGCGAATCGCCTAAGAACAAAAAGTTGTATTCCGATTTGAGGGAGATATGGCTGAGTGCCGGGATCAAAAACAATGCCGACAACTACAACCTTGAGGAAGCCATCCTAAAATTCAGGGGACAGATCAGCAAGGAAAGGGACCAACCTAAAAATCAATTCAACCTTTGGAAGTTCCTTAAATATGCAGCCATTTTAATTATGGTAATTGCACTCCCTTTCAGTTATTACCTCGGAACCCGGAACGTGCATACAGACAATTCGATAACCACCATTTCATGTGCTTTTGGCGACAAATCGAGCATTGTATTGCCAGATAGTTCAAGGGTGTGGCTCAATTCAGGAAGCAAACTGACCTTTTATTCGGACTTCAAAGGCACATCCCGAAATGTTACACTCGAAGGGGAAGCTTTTTTTTCAATCTCGAAGGATAAAGAACATCCGTTCCGTGTAAAGACAAAAGATATTGATATTGAGGTGCTTGGAACTAAATTCAATTTAAAGGCGTATCCTGAGGAAATCAATGTTACCACAACACTTGTTGAAGGAAGTCTGGAAATTTCAACCCAAAACCAGCACACCCGCATTAAGCCCGATCAAAGATTGGTTTTCAACAAAGAGAACAAGAAGATGGCTTTGCTTGGAATAAAAGATACGTCTGCGGATACGGAATGGAAGGACGGCCGACTTGTTTTCCGCAACGAATCGTTGGATGAATTGGCACCCAAGCTTAGGCGATGGTTCGATGTTGACATTGTTTTTGCTGACGAAAAAGTAAAACAGCGGCGATTTACCGGTGTCCTCGAACGCGAAAGTATTCTGGAAGTCATTTCCTACTTCGACCTTTCAAAGTATGTGGATTGTCGTATCCAAGGGAATAAAATTATTATAAGATCTGAAAAATAAGATATTAGCAGTTTAAACCAATAAAATTGAAGTGCCTATGATCAGACAAATGCAGGTGTGAAAAAAAGGGAAGTGCTACCAACACCTCCCTAAAGTGAAAAAATTAAACCGGAGTTTAAAATTTAAAAGTTTTTAAAATTATGAAATTTAATCGAATTACACTATCCTTTAATTGGGATGGAGGGCTAAAAAAGTTTATATTCGTTATGAAACTAACATGGGCTATTATTCTGATGCTCAACCTTCAGATGAGTGCGTCGGTATGGTCGCAAACCACCACGATGAGTGTCAAATTGAAAAATTCGACCTTACAGGAGCTTTTCACCCAAATTGAGAAGGGGAGCGGGTACCGTTTTTTCTACAACAACGACGAAGTTGATGTAAATCAGCAGGTTTCCGTAGTAGCTGAAAACAAGACCATTGGCATCATTCTGAATGAAGCTCTTAAAGGGTTGCCATACTCTTTCAAGGAATCAGAAAATAAACTGATTGTTATTGAAAAGGTTGATGCTTCAAATGCCTCGTCTATCAATGGACAACAAGTGAAAAAGGTTACCGGTAAAGTAACCGATCCTACCAAAGCATCGCTCCCCGGTGTTTCAGTGGTGGTAAAAGGGACAACTTCAGGGGTAATTACCGATAATTCTGGTAATTATTCAATTGCTATTCCGGAAAATGCGGTTTTGCAGTTTTCGTTTGTTGGGATGAAAACACAAGAGGTTTCAGTTAGTGGCAAAACCACTGTTAATGTGACCCTTGAAGAAGAAACTGTTGGAATTGAAGAAGTTGTAGCAATTGGATATGGTACCATGAAAAAAAGTGACATAACCGGATCTGTTACTTCCGTAACTTCCAAAGATTTTGTAAAAGGAGTGGCGACAAATGCCCTTCAACTTTTGACAGGGAAAGCTGCAGGTGTTAATATCAGTCAGGCCAATTCTGAACCTGGAGGTGCATTGAATATTTCTGTACGTGGCGCAGGCTCAATCAATAGCAGCAACAGTGTTCTTATCGTAATTGATGGTCTTCCGGGTGGCAATACTGCAAATATTAATCCATCAGACATTGAGAGTGTTGAAATCTTAAAAGATGCTTCGGCTGCCGCAATTTATGGGACAAGAGCTGCCAATGGCGTTGTATTGATCACAACAAAAAAAGGGAAAGAGGGTACAACCCAGATTTCATACAACACATATGCCGCACTTCAATCTCCATCCTATAAATTGGATGTGCTGAATGCCACGCAGTACATGCAAATGATCAATGATATCAGCAAAGATTCAGGGAAAAGTTTGCCTTACACAACCGATCAAATCGCTGCGGCAGGTACCGGAACTGACTGGCAGAATGAATTATTAAGAAACGCCCTGGCAACAAACCATCAGCTTTCATTAAGTGGTGGAAGTAAACAATCCAAATACTATGCTTCACTTGGCTACCTTGATCAGGATGGGATTATGATCAGTTCTGGAATAAAGAAATACAATGTCCTGATCAATATGGAAATAACTCCGAATGATAAATTCAAATTCGGTTTTAACCTGAATGGAAACATGACCCTTAAAGATAAAATTGCGAATGAGAGCAACACAGGGAACGAAAATGCAGACCCATTGAATGCCGCTCTTATGTTTGATCCGCGGCTTAGTCCCAAAATAAATGCGAGTGGTATCTATGAGACAAACCCGAGTATAGCACTCGATAATCCGGTTGCACTTGCCAATGGTTATGATTTCAGGGAACAAAATAATCGTATTAACGGGATTACATTCGGAGAGTACAAGATCCTTAAAGGTCTTAAAGCCACTGTTAGACTTGGAGCTGACGTCTATAATATCAGGAACGATGAATACTCGGATCGTACTACCCAAAAGGGAAGAGCAAGCGGGGGTATCGGGAATGTTTATAGTACAAATTCGATTTATTGGTTGACGGAGGGACTTATCAACTACGAACATGATTTTGGAAAACACCATATTTCATTGATGGGAGGAGCTACCAGGGAAAAATTCCAAAACTTGTATCAGGGATCTTACTCAACGGGATTCCTCTCTGACGTTACCAATACCAACTTGTTGCAAAGTGGAAATTCCCTTACGAATCAGGTAAGTACTTCAAAAACAGTTTATAAACTGGAATCCTATATCGGAAGGGCAAATTATTCATTTGCTGATAAGTATTTGCTGACTGCGACAATCAGAAGAGACGGTACTTCACGATTCTCAGATGCTAACAAATATGCATTATTCCCTTCATTAGCTGTTGGTTGGAGAGTAACAGAAGAACCTTTCATGAAGAAATTTCCAACCATCAGCAATTTAAAATTGAAAGTTGGCTATGGACAGATGGGTAACGAAGGAATTGGAAATTTCGAGACCATTTCGACGTTTGTAGCTGGTGGAAATACAGTTCTGGGTGGTGCTGAATTAAGTGGTGCTCAGCCAGCCCGGATCCCAAATCCTGAACTGACATGGGAAACTACAGAAGAGTATAATTTTGGCCTTGATTTTGGATTATTTGACAATAGAATAACCGGGAATTTTGAATACTACATAAAAAAATCAATTGATCAGTTGTTTAGCAAGCCGGTTCCAATGTCCACAGGTTTTTCTACGGTCCGTACAAATTTCGGAACTGTGAAAAATTCCGGAATTGATTTATCAATTTCAACACGAAATCTGACCGGTAAACTCCAATGGAACACAAGCCTCACTGTTTCGACATTAAAAAATGAAGTTGTAGAATTGCCACCTTTTGTTGGTGATATTATTACAGGTGGTATTGTGGCGAATATTCCGGGTTTTGCATTGGTTAGACAAGGTTATCCGATGCAATCATTTTACGGTTATGAGGTAACCGGTATTTTCCAGGTTGCGGACGACATTGCACATTCAGCTCAGCCAACTGCCAAACCAGGTGAACCCATATTTCTGGATGCAGATAAAAATGGAAAGATTGATGCCAGCGACCGTGTTATTCTGGGTAATCCCTTCCCCAAAATATCATACAGTTTAAATAATTCATTTTCATACAAAAATTTTAATCTTGAGATTTATCTGCTTGGCGTTAATGGAATTAAAACATTCAACGCTAATGTATTGGAATCGATGTTCCCAATTAATTTTGACCGGAACATCATGGCTACACATTACCTTAACCGGTGGACTCAGGCTAATCCAAGCACAGGTTTTCCTTCGGGCGTAAATTCTGCAGTTTACTTTGCAAATGGCAAGATGATCAATTCTTATACTGTTCAGGACGCATCATTCCTGCGTTTAAAGAACATCACTTTAAGCTATAATATTCCTTTGGGTAATTTCAAAATGGTTAAATCCATATTGCTCTCAATTTCGGGCGAAAATTTATTTACGATCACAAAATTCGATGGTTACGATCCAGAAGCCAATCAAACGGGAGATGGAACATCCGTTGCGAAAAGTAGTTATAATAACTATCCGAGTGCAAGGGTCTTTAGAATTGGAGCCAATATCAATTTTTAGCATTTAACTTTATTACATTAAATGAATATGAAAAATTATCGTCTCAATAAAATATTTTGGGGAACCATCCTAACTCTTTTTTTCGCTTCTTGTAGTGGTTTTCTGAAGGAAGAGGTTTATACCCAATATGATCCGGCATCATTCCTGCAAACGGAGGATGGGATCAACAGCGTTCTGGTTGCCTCATACAGCAATATGCAGGTTACTTCCAACATGCGTGACCGCATGTACACACTACAGGAATTTCCTGGTGATATTATGTGGGAATGGGGTGGAAGCTTTGCTTCAACAGCAATTCTATATATGAATTACAATTGGGATTCCCAGTCAACAATGCTTTCAACTCCATGGCAACAATATTATCAAAGTATTAGGAATGCGAATTCACTCCTTGATAATATTGATAAAGTTACGGCCCTGACGGCAGATAAAGTAAAACAGTTTAAAGCTGAAGCCAGATTTATCCGTGCAGCCGATTATTACTATTTGTGGGAAATATTTGGCCCGGTTCCATTGATCACTACTGCAGCAGAATTAAATTTCGAACCCCTTAAAGCTACAGATGCAGAGTTTGACACCTTTATATCCACCGAGCTTCAGGCTGCGGCAACTGATTTACCAGTCACACAAAGCCTTTGGGGAAAAGCAACAAAAGGTGCTGCGCTTTCATTGCTTGGGAAGTATTATTTGAATTCACTTCAATGGCAAAAAGCCGCCGATGCCAACAAACAGGTAATCGATCTGAATAAATATAAATTATTTAGTGGCGATATTAAAAATATGTTTGCTGTTCAGAATGAAGTGAATGATGAAGTTGTACTTGTCGGACCGGCCATGGCAACTTCTCCTACTCATTCCAACAATTATATGGCACATGCCTTTCCTCCAAACTATCCCATTCAAAGTAACTGGATCAATTACGGTGCAATGTTCTGTGTTTACAACGACTGGGTAAAAACTTATGACCCTGTTGACAAAAGACTTGGATGGTTTCTTTTCACCTATACCGAAACCAATGGAAAGGTTCACAATTTATTGGATCCGGCTGATGCTGGGAAAGCAGTCCGTTGTTTTAAATATGTTCCTGACCCCGCCGGCGTTTCTGAGAAACATGGGAATGATGTTCCTATGATCCGTTATGCAGAGGTATTACTCAACAGATCAGAGGCTTTAAATGAAATCAACGGTCCCACACAGGAAGCTGTTGATTTATTGAATCTAATCAGGAAACGGGCCGGGGTGACAGAATACACGCTTGCAAGTTTCACTTCCAAAGATGCATTACGGGCAGCGTTATTGAAGGAGCGCGGCTGGGAATTTGTTGCTGAAGGGATGCGCCGGATGGATTTAATCCGCCAGGGAAAGTTAATTTCTTCAGCTCTGGCCAGAGGCGCTACAAGTGCAAAAGATTACATGACCCGTTTTCCCATTCCTTTAACCGAATTGCAAGCCAATCCAAAGCTGGTTCAAAACAAAGGCTATTAAAATAATTTATCAGGCTATCACTGAAACGGTGATAGCCTGTAATTGCTTAAATAAAAACGGTTTCTGATCGTTGAAATCTACTTTCAGAAATTTCAAACCATTTCATATAATTTAACTAATATCATGAATAAAAGCCTGTTAATAACGGCGGTTGGGCTAATTCCAATTTATAGTAGTACAGCTAAGCCTACCCATGAAAATTTGATTAAACCCAATGTTGTATTGTTTTTAGTTGATGATTTAGGTTGGGCAGATGTTGGTTTTATGGGCAGTAAATACTATGAAACGCCCAATATTGATAAACTCTCGAAGCAAGGTGTCGTATTTACTAATGCATATGCTGCATGTTCAGTCAGTTCACCAACAAGGGCTTCCATTCAAACAGGTAGGTATCCTGCCCGATTAGGGGTTACGGATTGGATACGCGCCCGTTTTCAGCTTGGCACTTCTGAAGTTAAGGCGCCTCAACCCTTCGAAGAAAATGGAGATAGAAAGTTAAGGACTCCTTCGAATCCATATTGGATGGAAATCAGCGAAGTAACAATCGCAGAGGTACTTAAGCAAGCTGGATATTTTACATGTCACATTGGCAAATGGCATTTGGGACCTGACGATTATTACCCCGAAAAACAGGGTTATGACCTGAATATTGCAGGTTGCGATATGGGACAGCCAGTCAATTATTTTGATCCATATTCGGACAAAAAAGGGGTGACATTTCCAAATTTAAAACCTCGCAAGGAAGGAGAATATCTAACTGACCGCCTATCCGATGAACTTAAGGAAGTAATTGAACAACACAGGGATAAACCATTCTTCATCAATATGTGCACTTATGCAGTTCATACTCCGCTTATGGCTAAACCTGAGATGATCGATAAATATAAATCAAAATCGCCTGTAGGTGGCCAGAAAAATCCTGTGTATGCTGCAATGGTTGAAAGCATGGATCAGTCAATCGGTATCCTGATGAAGACGCTTAGGGACAATGATTTGACAGACAATACTATCGTCATATTTCTTTCAGATAACGGCGGATTAATTGGCCCAACTGATAATTCCCCGCTCCGATCCGGAAAGGGATATCCTTATGAAGGTGGAATACGTGTACCCATGATCATTTACTGGAATGGTAAAATTAAAGCTGGATCCATCAGTGAATTGCCGGTTTCTACTGTTGATATTTTGCCCACTATTTGTGCAATGACCAGGACAGCGTTGCCGAAAACAACCCTTGACGGCCGTGATATCAGTCCTGCCCTTTATGGAAAGAAATTGAATGAAGTACCTCTGTACTGGCATTTCCCGCATTATCGCGAACCTGATATTTTACCCTACAGTATAATTCGTGACGGAGACTGGAAACTGATTAAGCGTTATGAAGGAACTGAATTTGAATTGTTTAACCTGAAGGAAGATTTCAGGGAAACAACAGATTTATCAGGTAAATTTCCTGAAAAAGTTACTGAATTGAACAGGAAGCTGGCAAAATGGCTTAAGCAAACAAATGCCAAAATTCCGGTATTGAAATAGCATTGAAGTATTTAGAAGGTTGCGATCCCTACCCCTTTGCTGGAAACGGTCAGGGGGTTTTTCGTAATGGAAGTTCAGGAGGCTTCCAAAATAACATTATTTATATATCTGTTAATTAATACAATAACAATATCTGTCAGATATTTAAAAACAAAAAAATTTGAAACTAAACCTATGTGCCTGATATTTAAATGCATGTATCTATTGTGTTGGTTTATAAACACATAGGTGCATTAGGATAAAACACATAGGTGCATTGGTAAGGCGATTAAATCAGGCACATAGTTAAGTTAAACTATTTTCTCCTCCAGCCACTCCACAATATTCCTTTTCTTTTTCGAAAAGTTAATACCAATCAGTGTAATAGGTTTTTCACTTGACATATAGGGAATTGCATATCCTTTTTCTTTGATTTGGGCAATAGCGACTTTGGCTGGTTGGTTCATTTTGAATTCGAAAATATAAATATGGTCGCGGTTCACAATAACAGCGTCGATGCGGCCATTGTTCATGTGTACTTCATTGTGGATTTCGGCCCCGAGCAACCTGAAAAGGGAGTAAATAATATTCTGGTAGTTCTCCTCCATCTTGCTCCGGTTGGCATACGGTATAGCGGCGATATGGCTTATCAATACCCGTTGCATGGTGGCGGTATCGTTGGCGAGCAATGCCATTTGCAGTTTAACGATTTCGGTTGAAACCTCCTGTTGATTGCGTTCGGTAAGCATGGCCACCAAATGATGCTCGAAAGCCGTCTGAATTTCCAGATTTGGAAAGTTGAGCTTATATAAAGTCCTGTCGAACATCGATTTGCTGCTTTCTATAGTCAGGTAACCTGTTTGGAGCAACAAAGGTGCTGCCTGCATATTTGTCACATCGAACGAATCGAGCACAAAATCGGGAATATAATCGTTGAAAGTTTCAAAAAAATCAATGTTTTGTTTCTTCAGGACCTTGAAAATGAATGTTGGGCTACCAGTCGAAAACCAATAATTTGTAAACTTCCCATTTTCATTAAAAAACATGCCCAACGATACCGGATTATATACCGTTTTGGCATCTTCATGAAACCGGAATCCATTGTACCATTTCTGAATTTTTTCGCGGTATTCGAGCCTGTCAACTTTGTTTTTATCAGCTAAAGCATCGATTCTGTCGCCAAAGTAGTGTTCCACCTCTTCCTGCGTATAGCCATACATGGTAGCAAAAGCTTCGCTCATTGTTATATCGCGCAAGTTGTTCAGTTTCGAGAAAACCGAAACTTTCGAGAATTTGGTCACACCTGTCATAAATACGAATCGTAGGTTCTCGTCCGAAGCTTTTATATTGATATAGAAGTTTTCCAACACCTGCCTGACACCTTCGATATGAGGGGCATATATATTTTCGACCAGGGGTTTGTCGTACTCGTCAATAAGGATCACCACTTTGCCAAGGTCTTTTGCTTTATTGATCAGTTCGCCAAATAAATAACCCGATTTTTTTTCGCCAGAAAGTTCAATTCCCAATTCACGGGCATTATCATGTAAAATAATACACAACCCTTTGTTTAGTTGCTCTGCTGATGAACAATCGGCTTTTGAAATATTCAGATTAATAACAGGATACGATTTCCAATCGTAGGGCATATCGTATATTTTCAGCCCTTTAAATAGTTCCTTATTCCCTTTGAAAATATTTTTAAGGATAGATACCGAAAGCGATTTGCCAAACCGGCGGGGGCGGGAAAGGAAGAATATGCCTTTATTTAAGGTTATTAATTTGTGGAAAAAATCAGTTTTATCCACATACAAATCCCCTCCGAGGATAACATCTTCGAAGGTGTAATTGCTGGTGGTAATTGACTGATACATACTAAACCGTTTCTTGTTGCTAAAAATCAGAATACAAATATAAGGGATTGAGCGGGAAAAACAATAAGAAACATATCCCAACGATCATTCGCACACTTTCGAAAATTATTAAAATCATTAGGGAAAGGAGGAAAACGGAACAATATTTTTTCCGAACTTGCAGCGGGTTTGTATCTTCGTCAGAGTTTATTAGTAGAAGTCTGGAAAGAGTATTAACCCCTTATAATATTACCGTTATTCAAATATGAAAAAAGTATTCGCAAGTATTGTGTTTCTGATCCTGGTTACCATAACCTTTGGACAACTGGCTGTAAAAACTAATCCCGATTCAAAGCAGACCACAATTTGTAACCCATTGAACCTGAGCTATCGGTTTTGCCTTGATGATCCTTCGCGGCGCGAAGCGGCCGATCCGGTAATCGTTTTATTTAAAGGTGTGTACTGGTTGTTTGCCTCCAAGTCGGGTGGGTACTGGCATTCAGATGATTTAATCAGTTGGGATTTTGTGGCCTGCACAGACCTTCGAATCGAAGATTATGCGCCAGCTGCAGTGGTAATCAAGGATACCCTGTATTTTATGGCTTCCGGGTCGGCACCTTTAAAAATTTACAAGACCGCTGATCCAAAATCAGGTAAATGGCAAATGGCCACCTCAACTTTCCCAATCGGAATGATTGACCCCGATTTGTTCCTTGATGACGATGGCCACCTTTATTTTTACTATGGTTGCTCGAATGTTAACCCCATTTACGCTGTTGAGCTGGATGTTAAAACATTGAATCCAATAGGAAAGCCATTAATATGTTTTAATAGTAACAAAGAGGTTTATGGCTGGGAGCAAAAAGGGGATTATAACAATCTACCCGAAAGACCCTGGATTGAAGGTGCCTGGATGACAAAGCACAATGGGAAGTACTATCTCCAGTATGCAGGACCCGGAACTGAATACAAGAGTTACAGCGATGGAGCGTATGTTTCGGACAGTCCATCAGGACCATTCAAATTAGCTGAACATAACCCAATCTCTTATAAACCAGAAGGATTTATTGCTGGAGCTGGCCATAGCGGCACTTTTCAGGATAAATATGGGAATTATTGGCATATCTCGACCATGACCATTTCTCAAAAACACATGTTTGAACGACGTCTGGGTTTGTTCCCCATGTTTTTCGACAAGGATGGAGTTCTTTATACCAATACCGCTTTTGGCGATTTCCCATTTACAATTCCACTGAAAAAAATATCCTCTCCCGATGAACTGTTCCCGAAATGGATGTTGCTTTCCTATAATAAACCAATAGAAGTATCCTCTGAATTGGCAGGTTATCCTAAAAAGAGTGCTGCGGACGAAGAAATCCGCACCTTCTGGAGCGCAAAAACCGGGGACAAAGGTGAATGGATCAGCATCGATTTGCAGAAAGAATGTGTTGTCAATGCAGTTCAGGTGAACTATGCAGAAAATCAAACACAACTGCATGGCCGTAGTCCACAAATTTATCAGCAGTATTTTTTGGAATATTCTATTGACAAAAAGAACTGGAATGTTCTGGCAGACAAAACGAAAAACAAAACAGATGTTCCTCATGATTTTATACAACTTGAAGTTCCCGTAAAAGCAAGATATATAAGGATTACCAACTATTATGTTCCTGATGGCACCTTTGCTTTGGCTGGTTTGCGCATTTTTGGAAATGGGATGGGAAAAGCTCCCAATGAGGTTCAGAATTTAACCGTTTTACGCACACAAACCGACCGGCGTGAGGTTAAATTAAATTGGAATCAAGTTAAAGATGCTGTGGGTTACAATATCCGTTATGGATCCTATCCTGATAAGTTGTACCATACTTATCAGGTACTGGGTGTAAACTCGTTGACAATCAGAAGTTTGAACAGTAATCAGAAATACTGGTTTACGATCGATGCATTTAATGAAAATGGGATTAAAAAGGGGGCAACCATTATTAAAGCCGATTGAATAATGAAATAACCATTTTTATTCAAATTATATAATTACTTGTATTACAGAATATTACAATAAAATCAAAATACCCATGGAAAGCAAAAAATCAATTGAAAGTTCTGGCAATCAATCATCTCCAGTCTATAATCCACGACGTAATTTTCTTAAATCAGTAGGTTTGTTGGCCGGAGGGTTAGGTCTTTCAAGATTATCGGTTATGGCTGGTCCATTTAACGTAGCTGACCTAAACAAGGCAGTGCCCTTAGATAAAAAATTAAATGAAGCCTGGGTCAAATCATTGTACGACCGTGGTTTACCGACTGTTTACAAGGGAGCGGAACTGAATTACATCGGAATGCCGGTTGGTGGAATCTGTACCGGACAGGTTTATCTGGGTGGTGATGGACACCTTTGGAGATGGGACATCTTCAACAGGAAACAGGGAACTGGTGACCGCAATTATGCCAATCCTCCTTTACCTGATTATCCACTTGAACAGAGCTTTTCCATTTCTGTTGATGGTAAATCCTTGCAAATTGATCGGAAAGGTTTTACAAATGTCAGTTTTAAAGGTCAATATCCCATTGGTGAGGTAAATTACCAGGATGACGCAGTTCCGGTAGCAATTACACTTGAAGCCTTTTCTCCTTTTATTCCGCTGGCTTCCGACGACTCTGGTCTGCCGGTTACCATTATGCAATTTAATGTCAAAAATACATCATCTAAACCGGTTGAGGCAATTTTGACAGGATTGCTTGAAAATGCTGTCTGTCTGGACAATCGTACTAAATTCAGTGGAAAACGGATAAACAAAATTGTCAATGGCAAAGGTTTTACTTTTCTGGATTGTTCTGTTGTAAAGGAG
>JBAXWR010000197.1:0-13616 GCA_037128295.1 Mariniphaga sp. | reverse complement strand
TAGAACGGAAGTTTCCTAAACTTTAGATTCGCGTTCGAGTCGCGGTGAGGCTACAACTTGGTACAAATCCTCAAGGTTATCACAACCTTGAGGGTTTTTAAAATTAAGGTCTGTAAATAATAACTCTCATGCAGGAAAAAATTCTCATTCTCGATTTTGGTTCCCAATATACCCAACTGATCGGTCGACGTGTGCGCGAACTCAATGTTTATTGCGAAATCCATCCATTCAATCATTTCCCAATTATTGATTCATCGGTAAAAGGTGTTATCCTTTCAGGAAGCCCTTATTCTGTCAGGGATGTGAATGGCCCGCGAATTGACCTGGGAGGCATAAAAGGAAAATTTCCCTTATTGGGTGTTTGTTATGGGGCGCAATACCTTGCCCATTTTTTTGGCGGGGAAGTGGCTGCATCCGATTCCAGAGAATATGGTCGTGCAAATCTGAGAGTCACAGATTCAGAAAGTCCTTTATTACAGGGTATTAGTGAGAATTCTCAGGTTTGGATGTCTCATGGGGATACAATTATCCGATTACCAGATAATTATAAAATCATTGCCTCCACTGGGGATGTTGAAAATGCAGCTTTTAAAATTACAGGTGAAGATTCCTATGCCATTCAATTTCATCCCGAAGTATATCATACAGTTGAAGGGACTAAAATTCTTGAGAATTTTTTAGTGGGAATTTGTGGCTGCTTGCAGGATTGGACACCGGATTCTTTTATTGAGACCACAGTTCAGCAATTGTGTGATAAAATTGGGAACGACAAAGTAGTCCTGGGACTGTCGGGTGGTGTCGATTCATCGGTAGCCGGAGTCCTTCTCCATAAAGCGATTGGAAAAAATCTTACCTGTATTTTTGTAGACAATGGCTTGCTTCGCAAGAACGAATTTCAGGATGTGCTTGATTCATATAAAGATATGGGGCTTAATGTGATAGGTGTCGACGCCAGCGAGCGGTTCTGGAACGATTTGAAAGAGGTGAGAGATCCTGAAACCAAACGAAAAATTATCGGTCGCGATTTTATAGAAGTCTTTGATATAGAAGCACATAAAATTCAGGATGTGAAATGGCTTGCACAAGGGACAATCTACCCCGATGTGATTGAGTCTGTTTCGGTAAATGGTCCTTCTGCCACAATCAAGTCTCATCACAATGTTGGCGGTCTTCCCGAAAAAATGAATCTGAAAGTCGTTGAACCGCTTAACTTATTATTCAAAGACGAAGTTCGACGTGTTGGTCGTGCCCTGGGTATCAAACAGGAATTGTTGGGCAGGCATCCTTTTCCCGGGCCAGGATTGGGGATCAGGATCCTAAGCGATGTAACACCTGAGAAAGTAAGGGTATTGCAGGAGGCAGATGCTATTTTTGTCAACGGTTTGAAAGAATGGGGCTTGTACGACAAAGTCTGGCAGGCTGGCGTGATGTTGTTGCCTGTTCAGTCTGTTGGGGTGATGGGTGATGAGAGGACCTATGAAAATGTGGTAGCTTTGCGTGCTGTGGCTTCAACTGATGGCATGACTGCCGACTGGGTACACCTTCCCTATGAGTTTCTTGCCAAAATTTCAAACGATATCATCAACAAAGTTCGTGGGATCAACCGCGTTGTTTACGATATCAGCTCAAAACCACCCGCAACAATCGAATGGGAGTAATTTGGCAATCTGAAATATCAACTTTATATCAACTTTATATCAACTTTATTTCAACTTTATTTCAACTTTATTTCAACTTTATTTCAACTTTATTTCGACCTTATTTCCATTTATTTCTAAATTTATAGCGATACTGTAATGATATTATCCCTGATAAGCTTCTTCTCTCCGTTCCAACGATAAGCCGATAATTGCCCCGTTCCTGTGACATTGCTATCAACACAACAAATATTTCCCTGGAAGATGTTAGCCCCATCATTCAGGCTGTAATGACCAATAAACACTGGCGGTTTATCCGGGAGATAAGGTTCAAACGATGGTGCGATTTGTTTCGGGACAGTATATTCCGGCAGAATGAACTTATTTCCAAATGACAACTCCCTGAAAGTCTTTTTCTTTGGCGATTCCCACCAGTTCATCCGGAAGATATTCCTGCTCATCCCTTTGTCACATTTAAGGATGAGGTCTTGTGGAAGGTTGTATTCAAGTCCTTTTAGGACTTTATAAATAATGCTGGCAGAAGGGTGTTGCTCTTCATGGATCGTTCGCAGAAATCCTTTTTTCAGCCTTCCTTCCGGGATAAAAGCCTTCAGGTAACGGATGTCCTGATCATTCCAATAGGCATGGACTATTCTGATCTCATCAAGATCAAGATAAAATGGAAGCGAACGCATCCATTTCAAATGACTTTTTAATTCGGGTTCTGCCCCTTTAAAAGCAATTAAAGTGCTTTGGATTTGGTTCCTGTTTCCCGCAATGTGCCGCGAAAGAAACATCCCTTTTGAATCCTTTATATGATACAATACCGCACTATATTCATGGTTTCCAAGAATCGTCAAGGCAGCCCCTTCTTCAGTCATTTGCCTGATAATCTGAATCGTCTCTCTGATCTGCGGGCCACGGTTGATAAAATCGCCAATGAAAATTGCAGTCCTTTCCGGATGAGTCCATGTCCCATCTACTTTGGAATAGCCCATGGTTTTTAAAAGTTTCTTCAAAAGAACAGCACACCCGTGAACATCGCCGATAATATCATACAAATTGGATTTCATGAGCTTAAAGCATTAAGTTATCCGACATCATATAAAAAATGGTATGAGAAAAAATTCTCATACCATCCTATACTATTAAAACAAATAAGACGTGTTAAGCTACCGGAATGTCTTTATTGACGTTCTTGCTCCCAATCAAAGCATAGAACAACAAATAGCCAAGACAGATGAATATTAACCAATAGCTTGAAAGATAAGAGGTTAAATCAACGATTTTACCTTGAAGAAGTGGCAACAATCCACCGCCACAAACCATGACCATAAAAATACCGGAGGCTGCTGCAAGATATTTACCTAAGCCCTCAACTGCAAGGTTGAAAATACCACCCCACATGATGGAGGTACAAAGGCCTACCAATACGATAAACATGGCATTGATCGGAACTTGGGCTAATCCAAAAGAAAGAGCCCCGGCTGCAGATTTCTGAATTACCGGTAAAGAAACCATTATGGATGTTGGTGAGAAGATCGCCAGGCCAATCAGGATCAGACCTAATCCGGACGTAAAACTAAGCATGGTTTTACTTGATACCTTGCTTCCAAGTGAAGCACCAGTCAGACGGCCAATCAGCATCAGAAACCAATAAGTCCCAGCAACGAAACCTGCAGTGACTTTCCCAACTTCAGGAGTGTCGGATAACCAGAGGTTCATGATACCAGGAGTACCCACTTCAACACCTACATAAACCGAGATGGCAATGGCCCCGAGGATAAAGTGACGGAATCTCATTGCTCCAGACATCAAGGCTTTCAACGGGAGGGATGACTGCTCGGCAAATGGTTCAGGAATGTCGACAAAATATAGAACTACGAAAACAGTTGCAAATACAGCCATTGCAATGTACATCACAGGAAATACATCGGTGATTTTGGCTTGAGCACCAATTAAGATACCAACAAATGCAGGAGTGAATGTAGCCATAACAGAATTGAAAGACCCACCAACCTGAATCAATTGATTTCCTTTGTTTCCGCCGCCGCCCAATGTATTCAACATAGGATTAACTACGGTATTTAACAAACACATTGAAAATCCGGAGATAAAAGCACCAAGAAGATAAACGGCAAAAGCAGATTCCTGGGATGCATGGCCTGAAAGATATTGGATAAATACACCTATAAAACCGACAGCAATAGCGAGTAAAGCTGTCTTTTTATAACCGATTCTTTGCAGCAGAATGCCACCTGGAATTCCCATTACGGCGTAAGCGATGAAATTAGCTGCATTTCCCAACATTCCAAGGAAATTGGCTACTCCAAATTGGTCTTTTAAAACGTTACCCATAGGTGCTGCCAAATTGGTAACAAATGAGATCATACCAAAGAGCAGGATCATCATAAAGATTGGCAATGCATAACTTTTGTTCTGTGTCATAATTGAATAAAATTTATTGGTATTAATTAACTTAATTCGTTTCCTACAAAACTAACAATTATTACAAATCAAAAATTTAAACGATATTTTTTTTGTAATTATTGTTGACTTTATTTTTAGAACAATTTTTTACCGCCGTCACCTATTTCGGCTACGTAGAATACAGGCTTCAATCCTGTTTTTTCCTGGTAATTTTTACCTACCTCTGCAATAAAGGTCTCCACAGCCTCATCTTTCACTAAGCTGACAGTGCAACCACCAAAACCACCACCGGTCATACGTGTGCCGATAACACCGGCAATTTTGCGACCTTCTTCAACCATTGTATCCAGCTCAAGGCCAGTAACTTCGTAATCATCACGCAAGGAATCATGAGAACCATTCATCAATTCGCCGAATTTAACAAGATTTCCGGCTTTCAGTTCTTTTACTGCATCTGTGGTCCTTTGGATCTCGCTGACAACGTGGCGAGCACGCCTGCGAACGGTTTCGTTTTCAATTTTGTCTTCCACTTTCAGGAAGTCTTCCCAGGAAATTTCGCCAAGGGCATTGATCTGTTGATAAGGCTGGATTGCTTTTACGGCTGCCTGACATTCGGCTACCCGCTCATTGTATTTCCCCGAATCCAATTTATGAGGACTATTTGTATTGCTGATTACAATTTTCACACCTTCCAGTTTAACAGGTACCAGGTCGTAGGAAAGTGTATCGCAATTGAGAAAAATGGCATGGTCTTTTTTGCCCATTGCTGACGCAAACTGATCCATAATGCCGCAATTGACCAGCGCATATTCATGTTCGGCTTTTTGGCCCATTTTGGCAAGCTCGACCCTGTCTATCCCACAACCATAAATATCATTGATCATTACTCCTGTAACCACTTCGAGGGCTGCCGATGAGGACAATCCTGCACCTGTAGGTACATCACCATAGAATAAAAGGTCGGCGCCTTGTTCAAATGAAATCCCCTTTTTCATAAATTGTGCAAAAACACCTATTGGATAATTAACCCATTCTTTTCCAATGGCTTTATTCAGATCTTCAACTTTTACCTCGGCTTCAAAAGGCATATCCAAAGAGGCAAAACGGACTGTTTTCCGATCTGTTTTCCTTACAAGGCAGTAAATCCCGAAACTTAGGGCACATGGGAATACAAATCCTCCATTGTAGTCGGTGTGTTCCCCAATCAGGTTTACGCGACCCGGTGAAAAATATCCACTTACTTCACCTTCGCCAAATTTTTCAATAAACTTTGCTTTTAACTGTTCGATCGTCATATCTTAAAAATTAAATTCTAAACTGGTTGGTACTGTAAGGCGCAAAAGTAAAATATTTTAGTTACAATGGACAGCCGCAAAACATGTTTTAAAAACATACATTTCTATAAAAAGAATAAAAATATGATTTTTTAATATTTATCTTTACGTTTGTGTTCAGAAAACTAAAATTCAATTTATGGAACTATTACGTGACGTTTTTGGCAATGCCCGTAGAGGCGAAAAGATTTTCATATACACCCTACGAAATGACAATGGGATAACCGTTAAAATAACCAATTACGGGGGGATCATTACTTCGGTTAAAACGCCTGACAAAGATGGGAACAAGACCAATATTGTGCTGGGTTTTCAATCTCTTGAAGACTATTTAACAGATGCTTATATTGAAAGTGGCCCCTATTTTGGTTGTATTGTCGGGAGATATGCAAACAGGATCGCCAAGGGAAAATTTCTTATTGATGGCAAAGAATACACCCTTCCGATCAACAATGGTGAAAACTCGTTGCATGGCGGGATAACAGGGTTCGACAAGGTGATATGGGTCCCAAAGAAAATTGAGAAGCCTGATATGGTTGGTGTTGAACTTAAATACAGGAGCGTACACATGGAAGAAGGATTTCCTGGAAACGTGGATCTTACCATCTCGTACACCCTAAACCATAAGAATGAGCTACATATAGATTATAAGGCAGTTGCCGACAGAGAGACTGTTATCAACCTTACCAACCACACCTATTTCAATCTTACAGGAGGCAAAGAAAATATTTTTGGGCATTCACTTCAATTGAATGCAAAGACGAAAACAGTCAATGATTCATCGTTGATTCCTACCGGTGAGATAGAAGATGTTGCAGGTACACCGTTCGATTTTACAATCCCAATGACCATCGGTTCACGGATTGGTGAGTTGGTGGACGGTTATGATTGCAATTTTATTTTGAACAATCCCAAGAAAAAACTCCTCAAAGCAGGTATCTTATCGGAGGAATCGACCGGACGGACAGTTGAAGTGTTGACTACAGAACCTGGAATCCAATTGTACACCGGTTATTGGATCCCTGAAATGGAGGGAAAGAATAACGAAAAATTTGGGAGTTATTCGGGCCTTGCCCTTGAAACACAGCATTATCCTGACTCACCAAATCATCCCGAATTCCCAACTACATCACTGAAACCAGGTGAGATTTTTAAATCGAAAACAGTTTATAAGTTCGGAGTTAAATAACTTTGGAGAAAGATTAGATAATAAAGTCTGTAACCAAAAACTACAGACTTTATTTTATCCCAAAAGGAACACTTTTTTGAATTGAAGATCGAAAAAACAAAATTTTAAAATAATATAAAACCTTCAGGATGAAAACGCTTATTGAACTATTTGAAACAAGTGTAGGGAAGTTTCCAAACAATACCTTCCTTTGGGAAAAACCCAAAGACAGGTATGTTGCATCGACCTACACTGAAATCAGGCAACAGGTTTACGATTTTGGTGCAGGACTAATGTCACTTGGGCTTGCAAAAGAGGATCGTGCCGGCCTTCTTTCCGAAGGTAGGAATAGCTGGATGGTGAGCGAATTGGGGGTCTTGTATTGTGGCGCGATCAATGTTCCGCTATCGGTCAAGCTCGAAGCCACCGAGCTGAAGTTCCGTTTAATCCATTCTGGGGCCAAAATGATCATCGTCTCAGCCGGGCAAGATCCGAAAATTGAAGAAATATTGAATGATCTAACTGGTATTGAATATGTTATTCATCTTGATCCAATTTCAAAGGCGGAAGCTAAACATGTTTATTATGGGGACGTTTTAAATTTTGGTCGTGAGTTTTTGAAATTGGCAGAGAACAAGGAAAAATTCGATGCAGCGTGGCAGGGTGTCCAGGCGGGAGATGTCGCAAATATTTCATATACATCCGGTACAACTGCCGACCCCAAAGGTATTATGCTCACCCACTTGAATTATACAACAAATGTTCTTCAGGCTCATACTGTTCTTGACATTCACGCAGGTTACAAAACACTTGCAGTTTTACCTTGGGACCACTCGTTTGCTCATACAGCCTGTCTATACACCTTTATGCTCAAAGGAGCCTCTGTTGGTTCTATACAGTCCGGAAAAACCCCTATTGAAACGCTCCGTAATGTCCCAATCAATATTCAGGAATTTAAGCCGAACATTATGATGAGTGTTCCGGCATTGTCAAAGAATTTCAGGAAGAATATCGAAAAGGGGATACAGGCTAAGGGGAAAATCACAGAGAAATTGTTCAATCATGCATTGAAAGTTGCCTACCTGTACAATGGAAGCGGGTGGAACCGTGGCAAAGGTTGGCGTGCATTGCTAAAACCAGAGTATGCTTTATTCGATAAAATACTGTTTTCAAAGATCAGACAGGCATTTGGCGGAGAACTGCAATTTTTTATCGGAGGTGGTGCTTTACTTGATATTGAGCTGCAGCGTTTTTTCTTTGCTATTGGAACACCTGTATTTCAGGGATATGGACTTACTGAAGCAGCACCCATCATTTCAGCGAATTCTCCATTGGCAGTCAAATTTGGTTCCTCCGGAAAGCCCGTAAAATACCTCGATGTAAAAATCTGTGACGTTGACGGCAATGAAATTCCGGTTGGGAGCAAAGGCGAAATCGTAGTACGTGGTGGCAATGTGATGAAGGGTTATTGGAAAAATCAGAAAGCAACTGAAGAAACAATCAAGGATGGATGGCTTTACACAGGTGATTCAGGTTATTTGTCGAAGGATGGATACCTATATGTGTTAGGTCGCTTCAAAAGCCTTCTGATTGGAAATGATGGTGAAAAATTCAGTCCTGAAGGAATTGAAGAAGCGATTGTCGATCAATCACCCTATATTGACCAGGCTATGCTCTATAATAACCAAAACCCTTATACAGTTGGCTTGATCGTTCCTAATATAGCTGCAATTAACCGGGTCCTGGGTAAACTTGGAATCGATCCTAAAACACCTGAGGGCAATAGCAAATCTCTCGAACTGCTCAAACAGGAGATTGATGGTTACCGTAAAGGGGGTAAATATGAAGGAATGTTTCCAGAACGGTGGTTGCCAACAGCCATAATCATACTACCTGAGGCTTTTACAGAACAGAATCATTTGTTAAACAGTACCATGAAAATGGTAAGGGGAAAAATCCTCGAATATTTCAATGCTGAAATGGAATTTATTTATACCCCTGATGCAAAGGATATTAACAATTCAAGGAATTTTACTTCTCTTCAAAAATTGAATAGTTAAAAAATTTAAAATATGGCCAACGAAAAAGAAACTTCCAGGGTTGAAGCGTTTAGTGATGGTGTTTTTGCGATAGCAATTACCCTTTTAATTTTGGAGATAAAGGTACCGGAAATGCAGGAACATTCTACGAATAGTCAATTGATTGCGTCACTTTTAAGTTTGTGGCCTTCCTATTTTGCGTTCCTGCTTAGTTTTACGGCAGTTTTAATCATGTGGATCAACCACCATGGTTTTTTCAAATACCTTAAAAAAATAAACACATCTTTTCTGTACGCAAACGGTTTTTTGCTTTTAGTGGTAACATTTATTCCCTTCCCAACTGCAGTGTTGGCCAAATACATCAATTCACCGGCGGCCAATATCTCATCTGCATTTTATACAGGATCTATGGTTCTTTTAAGTATAGCCTATAATCTGCTCTGGTTTACAACTGCTTACAAAAGGGTTCTTGTTAAAGACGAAATTTCGGATGCACTGATCCTTAAAATAAGGAATGCCTATTGGGTTGGTTTTTTTGTTTATCTGGCAGCTTTTGTCCTCTCATTTTTTAACGCCATCGCCGGACTTCTTCTTTGTATTTCTTTCTGGACATTTTGGGTCGTGCTGGACTATAGCAAGACAACGAAGAAGATTCCAGCCAAACGGATTCTTCGATGATTTTAACTGGTTTTCAAAATTGGCAAGACTTTTTCTGCATATCTGTTGTACGAAACAATTTCTTCAATTGGCTTTCGGGTTTTAGTGCGTGTTTCTTTTGCAGGAAAACCCAATGTGATAATCAGTTGGACTCGTTTGGATTTGGGAATATCCAGTAGTTTTTTCACTTTGTTTTCGTCAAACCAGCCAATCATACAACTTCCGAGACCTTCTGAAGCTGCGGCCAGGCAAATGTGTTCTCCGATAATCCCAATATCGATCAAAGGGAAATGTTTTCTTTTTACCCAACTTCCGAAATTGGAGGTAAAGTTGGCCGATTCTTCAATAAGGATAAGGTGAACAGGTGCCTGTTTGGTGAAATGGTTCATCCCCAATAATTTTTCGGAGGTAGCATCAGCAATCTGGTTTTTCAGGCGTGGGTCATCAACCACAATAATGTGCCAGGGTTGGGCATTACAGGCCGACGGTGCTAATCTTGCACACTCCAGAATTCGTTCGAGAACCTCTGTTTCAACTGGTTCGTCGGTATAACTCCGGTCACTTTGCCGTGTCGATACCAATGATTTAAAGTCCATAAGATTTTTTTAACCTCCGATTTCTAACCCTTCGAGCGGTCTTAAGACCCTCGAAGGGTTAGATTAAAAATATTTTCAAAACGAAGGCGAAACGAAACCGTCCCGCCTTTATTATTTAAGTATATGTATATTAATTCATTAAATCAAGTTTAACCATATCCTGTATGTCGAGCATCCCGATTGGAACACCATTCTCTGTAACAATGATATTGTCAACCTGATTGGCATTAAAAATATCAGCAGCTTTTTGGAGCATCGAATCTCCTTCGATTGAAATCGGGTTAACCGTCATGCATTCGCCAACAGTTGCAGTGAGGATATGGTCCCCAAGCTGGCGCATTTGTCGGCGCAAATCCCCATCAGTGAATATTCCAGCGAGCTTTCCGTCTTTTGTAACTACCGATACAGCTCCCATACCGGAGTCGGTCATTTTTAACAATGCATCCAAAACCCTGCATTCGGTATCAACAATGGGATTGGCATCTGCAATGACATTTTTTACCTGAATAGTCATTAGCCGTGTATGTTGAAAGAACTGGTCGGTCCCCAGTTTTGTAAGGTGATTGTCTGCCAGTTTTTTCATAATACTCCAGGGAAGGGTAATATTATGGGCACCCAGGGTTAAAGCATCCTTCACATGTTCCGGATATCTAACTGACGAAAACATTACTTTGCAATCATATTTGTATTCCTTAATGACATCAACAATTTGTTTGACAAGGCTGAGCGCATCGTGGCCCTGGTCCTGCATACGGCCTACCAATACACAGACATAGTTTGCGCCGGCGGTTAGAGCCATAAATGCCTGCTGAATGTTATAAACAAGGTGGACGTTGATCAGAAACCCTTCATCGTGTAGCTTTTTGCAAGCTTTTATACCTTCAAGGTTGACAGGGATTTTAAATACCGTTTTTTTCTTGTCCAGGCCCAATGCCAATAATCGGTGGGCTTCAGCAATAATTTGTTCGGATGTTTCGCCCAATGCCTCAATCATCAGTACCGGGACCATTTTTGACAATTTTATAATCGCACCATCAATATCGGTAATCCCGTTTTTATGCATAAAAGTTGGTGTGGTTGTCACACCGTCAATGATCCCTAATTTCAGGGCTTCTTCAATTTCGGACATATTGGCCGAGTCAAGAAAAAATTCCATATTAATATTATTATTTTAGTTTACGATCTGTATTTGACTTCTATGTTATGAATGTCGATGAGTGGTTTCAGAAACTCGGTGACATCTGCAATACACATTTGGCTGGCAGCATCGCACAAAGCCCTTGAAGGGTCGGGATGAACTTCGAGAAACAGCCCATCAATGCCTGCTGCAACCCCTGCACGTGCCAGGGTAGGGATAAACTCCCTTGAACCACCCGCGGGATCAGAACTAGGAATTCCGTATTTGCGGATGGAATGGGTCACATCAAAAACAACTGGATAACCAGTAGTCCTTAAATGATAGAAACTCCGCGGATCCACAATCAGGTCGTTGTACCCAAAGGCATAACCTCTTTCTGTGACCAAAATATTCGTATTCCCGGCCTGTTCAACTTTTTTGACAGGTTTGATCATGTTCTCGGGGGCAAGAAACTGGGCATGTTTCAGATTGATTACCTTACCGGTTTTAGCGGCTTCAACGACTAATGTAGTTTGCATGACAAGGTAAGCCGGAATCTGTAGAACGTCAACTACTTCAGCAGCAGCGGCTATCTGATCGGGATAATGGATATCAGTAAGCAGGGGAAATCCAAATTGTTCTTTTATCTTTTGAAGGATAGCAAGCCCTTTATCGATTCCTGGACCAGAATAAAAATCAGCCGAACTACGGTTATCTTTCTGAAAAGATGACTTGAAAATAAGTGGCAGATTGAATTTTTGGGATAAATCAGCAAGAAACTCTGCCGTATCCATCATCGTTTTTTCATCTTCTACCACACATGGGCCGGCAATCAGAAAAAGTTGATCTGCACCGCAATGGACATTCCCGACATTAATTATTTTCTTCATTAATAATGATTTACATTTTTTGAAGCAGACCACGAAGTTTGTCACGGGTGATGATCTTCTCCCAACCAGGTCCGCAAACATGCGCCCACATAAATACCAGGGTTAATGTTACATCGATCATTTTTTCGATCTGTTCACTAGTACAGTTTGAAGTAACCCCTGTAGGAAGAATGATATTATTGTTCTTCATCATCTCTTTGAATTCTTTCACACCTTCAGGATAAAACTCTTCCAATTGGTTAAAAACCACACAGTTTCCAATTCCGTGGTGGATTCCTAAAACTGTTGCAAGGCCATATGAAATCGCATGGCACGCTCCAACTTCCGAATAGGTCAGAGAGAGGCCGCCAAGAAAGGAGGCTATCATCAGTTTTTCGTCATTTTCTGGAGTGTGGCTATCATCTGATAAGAATATCTCCCTGCAAAGTCGAAGGGATTCATTTCCCAGCGAATCGCCCATAATTGTTTTGCGGTGGCCGTTTGCAGCTTCGATGTTGTGGATATAGCAGTCCATAGCAGTGTAAAACCTGTGTGGCTCAGGAACTGAAGCGATCAGCTCAGGATCCATCACCAACTGATCGGCAGGTGTAAAGTTGCCCTTGATCCCGAGTTTTTTCTCAGGTCCGCTTAAAACGGTTGTCATTGAAACTTCTGCACCGGTTCCTGAAATCGTTGGAATCACAGTACAATGTACCCCTTTGTTTTTAATAAAGTCGAGTCCTTGATATAATGCCGATGAGCCTTCGTTAGTAAACATTAACCTGATGGCCTTTGCGTAATCCATGATGCTTCCACCACCAATCCCGACCACAGAGACGGGCAAAGTGCTTCGGAGGCTCTTGACTTCAGCGACTATTGCATCAACCGTCTTCGTTTTCGGTTCGTCGGTAATGTCTATAACCTTCAGGATATCCTGTTCCTGAAGGGGTATCCTTTTCATTAAATCTTTACCTTCAAAATAGGGGTCGAGAAGAAAGAGTACAAAAGCGTCCTTGTCAACCCTTAGTTCAGCGAGTACATCGTTTAATTGGTCAAAACTATTTCGACCATAAAGTATCCGTCCTACTGCCTTTAAATTTCTAAACATATTCTTATTCTTTAAGTGCGTTTTTAAGTGCCGACCTCATTTTACTGGTCAGCGAAGCTAACTCTTCTTCGCTCCAGGTTACCATAATTTGGGTCATCATCAGTTTTTGCATAATTGCATCTGATTGAGGTACTTCCATATTTCGATAATCTGGAACATCTTTCATTTTCATCACAGGTAAATTGTAAATAGACGACATCTCCTTCAAATGCCCCCATTGACGATGGTAATGAAAATTATTACGGTACCAGTAAGAAGCACTTAAGCCCTCTTTCTGGAACTCATCGAAGACTTTTGCAGCTTTTTCAGCATTGGGCAAAAAGAAAGAGAGGAAGGTAGCTGAGTCGCCTTCTTCATCGGGAACATTCCTGAGTTTAATTTCAGGAAATTCAAGAACAACCTGTTTTAATATCTTTTGATGTGCTTTTTGTTTTTCGAATCATTGATTCTATGATCTTGGTTATGCCTATCAATTTCACCCCGCCTCCAACAACGGATATCTCAGCAATAGGAAGCTCTGATGCTGTAGCAAGGTAAAGGTCTATGCTTTTGCGTATCTCTATCCCCAGTTTCTTGACCTCTGACAACAGAACCCTTTCAACTTCAGGAGGAAGCGAACCATCTTCACCACTAACTTTGAGCGACTCACCTTCTTCGAACG